>VGIY01000116.1 GCA_016867695.1 Candidatus Eiseniibacteriota bacterium
GCTCGGGCGCCTTCCTCTGGCGGTCATTCTCTGTGGTCTTCGATGGCCTTGGCAAGAGCGCTTTCGATCTCGCGCTGGTCCTGCCGGAAGAAGAACTCCGGCGTGTCGAACGGCTCCAAGAGGTCGACCGTGTGCTGCTCTTCGTCGTAGGCCGCGAGGAAGACCCGGTCCAGCCATCCCATGTTGCGCCCCTGGGTAAACTTGAGCGCGAACGCCTCGCGCCCGCCGACCGTCGCCGTCCCCAGGACCGAGATCTTCCCGGCTGAGGAGGTCATCGAGATGTACCGCGAAGGGCGATGGAGCGAGGCGAGCGAGCGGTGGATCTTCGAGGCAATCCGGTTGAGGTCCGCCAGCGGCGCCGTGAAGTAGTGGTGCTCGCCGGTGGGCCGCGCGCAGTACATGCTGTGGAAGCCGCAGCGCAGCGAGGCCAGCAGGTTGGCCAGGTCGATCCAGTTCTGGGCCGAGCGGTCCACGTCCACCTTGCCCTGGTCGTCCACGAAGAGGCTGATGTGCTTCATGATGGGGCTCTGGCTGCGGACCATGACGCCGCGCGACTGCAGGCGGCGCATGGCCGCGATCGTGGCCGGGTTCAGGATTTCCCGCGGCGTCGAGAAATGGGCCATCCAGGTCACCTGCACGCCGCCGTTCGTCAGTCGTGCGAAGAGGTCGAGCAGGGCGTCGTACTTCGGCGAGAGGATCAGCTCCGGCAGGTAGCTCAAGGCTCGGCTGCCGAGACGGACGGCGCGGATGTGCAGCAGCTCCGGATCCTCGAGGATCGGAACGGCGTACTGCGCCATGCGCTCGGCGGTGATGTAGCCCGCGTCGCCGCCGGTGATCAACAGGTCGGTGATCTCCTTGTGCTGCCTCAGGTAGGTGTGCAGCTGCCGGATATCCTTCTGCAGGAACATGTCCTCGTCGCCGCGCACCTGCGCGTGCCTGAAGCAGTAGGTGCAGAACGCGAAGCAGTTCTGCGTCGACTCGTCGAAGACCAGATGGCACTGCGGGTACTTGTGCTGGCTGCCCTCGACGAACTCGAGATGGCCGTCGTCGTTCATGAACCAGGGTCTGTTCAGCAACTGGTTGCAGTCGTGCGGATTGGTGTGCTGGCGGATGTACTCGGCGACGATGCGCTTGCGCTCCGCGTCGCCGGCGCCGCGATAGGCCTCGACCGTCGGTCGCGGGATCATGCCGGGCTGGGGGAACACCAGCTGGAAGAGCGAGTCGGTCTCGAAGCGCCGCCAGTTGATGGCGTTCAGAACGTGGCGGGTAGCCATGAAGCGGTAGACCTGGATGAACAGCTCGCGTTCCAGGATGTGGCCGATCTCGATGCCGTTGTCCTTCAAGACGGCCACGATCTCGCGGAAGCCCGCGAGGCCCGCGTACCGTTCCCGCTCGGTGAAGAGCAGCGGCGCCGTCTCGAGCAAGCCCGAGTGCTGCGGATACTGGGCGTGCAGTCGGCTCAGCAACCTCGCGGGCAGCAGGTTCTCCCTGCGGATGATCTCCCGTTGCTCAGCGGGGAAGAGGTGACGCTCCAGCAAGGCCTCGATATCCGCCGCGGATATCCCGGAGACACCTTCCCGGGCCGCAGGCGGAGCTTCCTGAACGTCTTGGCGATTGCTCATGGCAGGAATCCTTTCGCCGCGTCACTCCGCGCAAGGTCGGCGCGGCGCCGCGGTCATTGCCACATCTCCGGCTTCAGCGCTCCACTGGGGTCTTGTGCTATCCGCCGGCAGTCATGCTACGGCCTATTACCAAAGCGATTATCGACCACTGATGGCGGCCGGGCAAACGAATTCGTCTCATGGGACTGATGAGAAGAAGCAATGCCACCACCGGCGGGGCCGGCGCGCATCGCCGGGGGCGACTCGGCGGGCTTCTGTCGGCGCATTGATGGCCGGCGCCCGCACAACAGCCTGGGGAACGCATGGCTCGGGGAATGGGAGGCACGGCGCTCGGGGAGGACGGCATGATCCAAGCCCCGACGCCAGAGGAACCCCGCGCGCCTGATCGAGGCGCGAAGCATGATCGACCGCTGGTAGGATCCCGATCTCGGGCCGTACGGCGAACAACAGCGCCGAGGCTCACCCCGGCTCCGGCCGCGGTCCGCCTTATCGGAACGGGCAATCCATGTTGTCCACTCGGACAAGGCTCTTGGCCGCGCTTCCGAGGCCATGGCCTGTCCTCTGCTGGCAATGACCAAGTAACGTCTCTTGGTCCAGTGGGTTGCGGGTGTACTGCCGAATTGCCGGTCGCGCATATCGGGATGGTACGCGACGTGTACTGGGGTGGGATGCCCGCTTGGAGAGCGTCTTGCGACAGAGGGAGGGGACCATGGATGCCGACACCAATCATTCGACCTGGGGGCGCGGCCGGCGGCGCGCTGGGATCAGGCAGCAGTGCGCGGCCTGGACGCTCATGCTCGCGGCGGCGGTTCAGGCCCCCGTCGCCCAGGCGGCGTGTGCCGATTACCTGAGCCACATGCGCTGGATCGGTGGGCTCGAAACCGTCGGCTGGTTCGAGGCCATTGCCGTTGGCGGCGACCATGCCTTCGCGCTCCACTCGCAATTCGGCATCGTGGCCGTCGACATCACCGACCCGGGAGCGATCATCGCCGTCGACGTCCTGCCGATGCCCGGGGAACCGCTGGACATCGCCCTCCAGGGCAGCTTGGCCTATCTGGCGGCCGGAAGTGGCGGCCTGCGCATCGTCGATATCAGCGATCCCCTGTCGATGTCGACAGTCGGCTCGCTGGACCTGGCGGGTGGCGCGTTCGGGATAGCCGTCCAAGGGGACTACGCCTACCTCGCCAATTGGCAACAAGGGTTGGTGATCGTGGATGTCTCGAATCCCGGGAGCCCGCTGCCGGCGGGAGCGCTTCCTGGCTCGGAGTGGGGAACGGCCGGCGTGGCTGTCTCGGGGGACTACGCCTACGTCGCCCAGGGAAACCGTCTCCTGATCGTCGACATCTCCGACCCGTCGTACCCCTGGGTCATGCACATGATTGCGGTGACACCCACGGCGATCGATGTCGCCGTGGCGGGTGACTACGTCTATGTCGTCTCCGACCAGGGAGGCTTGGTCGTCGTGAATGTCTCCAACATCCTGTTTCCAGTGGTCACCGCCACCTTGGCGATGGACAACTGCAGGAGCATTGCGCTGGGCGGCGAGAGGGCCTTCGTCTCGCAAGAGCACCACGGGCTGAGTGTGGTCGACATCTCCGACCCGTTCGCGCCGGCCGTGGAGGCTGGCGTGCTGGTGTCGGCCCTGGCAGCGGCGGTCGCCGGCGACCACGCCTTCGTGGCTGGCGTCGGCGGCATACAGGTCATCGACATCCAAACGGTCTCCCGGCCTGCTATGGTGGGCAGCGTCGCGATCGGGGGTTACGCGGCCGGCCTGGATGTCGCCGACGGTCGGGCCTACGTGCCCGTCATTGACGCGTATTGGGGCGGCGGTCTTCAGATCATCGATGTCTCCGACCCGACTGCGCCTGCGTCCGTCTCCTACACGGAGCTGGGCGCCGCCGACGAGGTCAGCGTCGAGGGAGCTCGGGCCTATCTGACGCAGCGCCATGTCGACGGATGGCGCGTGCAGCGTCTGGATGTCACTGATCCCCTCAACCCCGTTGAGTGCGGACGGCTGGAGTTCTCCCGGGACACCCACTCCCTGCGGGTCGCCGGCAGCCGCCCCTGCGTGCTGGAGGGCTGGGGGGAGCCCACCGGCCACCTTCGGGTCATGGACGCCTCGCTCCCGGACACCTTGCTCCTGACTGGAAGCGTCGCCTTGAACAGGCCCCGGAGGATGGAGCTAGCGGGCGACTATGCCTTCGTCAGCCAGGCGGATTCCGAGTCCGCGCTGGTGGTCGTCGACGTCTCCGATCCGTTCTCACCGGCCATCGTGGCGGCCTGGCCGTCGCCCTCGCCGGAAGCGGGTGCGGGCGCGTTGGCCCTACATGGCAGTTTCCTCTACGTGGTCATCGAGGAGTACCCCATCCACACACTCCATGTCGTGGACATCTCGAACCCACTCGCCCCGCTGAGCCGCGGGCACCATCCCCTGCCGCCATGGATGTCCTGCTACCATCTGACGGCTGGCGATGGGCACCTCTATGTCGTCCTGTCCCACACCAACGCGGGCGATTGGATGCAGGTCTTCGACCTGGTGGACCCGGCAGCGCCAGCCCCCGCCGGCGGCATGTGGGTCGGTTCCCAGCAAGCGCAGGGAGTCGTCGTATTCGGCGAGAGCGTTTGCCTGACCTTCTTCGAGGAGGGTCTCAGGATAGCTCCCGCGCAGTGCAGTTCCATCGCCGCCGTTCCCCTGGACGACCTCCGGCCTCGGTTCCTTCTGTCCCCGCCGTTCCCCAACCCGGTTGCGCAGGGGACGGAGCTGTGCCTCCGGCTGCCCGGATCCGGCCACGCCGCACTGGCCATCTGGGACGTCAACGGCCGCCCTGTGCGCCGACTGCGGGAGGGGCTGCTGAGTGCCGGCGAGCACCGAATCGCCTGGGACGGCCGCGACGACGAGCGTCGTCCGGTTCCCCAGGGTGTCTACTTCGCCCGGCTCCGCTGGAGAGGAGCGGAGGAGTCCACCCGGCTGGTTGTGGTCCGATGAGGAAGCCGACATGCGCAGGACGCGCGTGGGTCTGACGACGGACGGCCGCACGCGATCGATCGAAGCAGAGGTCATGCCGCGCCATTCGACCGGCCTCCGCAGGGCTCTTCAACCGGCATTCGCACGCCCGGTTGCGAGGACTTCGGACCCGAGCCCCGCGCCGGTATGCTCACCTCGGAGGGGAACGCGGATGCCGCCTGACCCGTCTCCCTCACATGCGCGCATCTCGCTCCGGGACTCGGTGGATGTTCAAGCTTCTGGTCGGCTGCTGGTTAAGCGGACGGGAGGGTACAGGCATGGGACCCTCACAAGTCGGAAGGATGTGCTTCCTGAACCTCTGGTGGGTCCTCATCGTCCTGACGACCGCACACACCCTGGCGGCTGCAAGCGTTCTGGCGCCCACAAGCAGCCTGGCGGCGCCAGCCACCCAGCCGGGAGCCCGACGCGCTTCCGCCCGGGACAACACAGAGACGGGTATCCCCGCTGTGGAAGCCAGTTGCAGGGGCCGTGATCCGCGTGTACAACTCATCAATGATCACTTGTACGTTGACGGCCGGCCGTTCTTCTTCCACGCCTGTTGGCATGAAGCGGACGGCAACGCCAGCGAGCTCCGCCGACACCGTCTCAACACCGTCTCCGTGCGCCTCGATCATCCCCTGGCGGTGACGGCAAGCCAGGCGGCTGCCGGCGCCGGCCTCCTCGTGATGCCGTTCGCCTTGAAGCCCGACATCGTCTTGGGCAACTTGGATCGGATTGCGGACCTGGCGGCCAACGATTGGGTTCTGGCATGGGTAGTGGGCGACGATCTGGATGCCAGCCACGTGAACGCTGCTCTCGCGGCCAGGGATTCGGTGCGAGCGATCGACCCGCAGGGACGGCCTACCACGCTTGACGCGATCTCGAGCTATCGGATGTTCGCGACCATGACCGACATGTGGTCCATGTATGCCTATCCGCTAGTCAAGCCCAACCGCTATCCACTGAATGGCAGCAAGCCGGGCGGACTGTGCGAGTACGGGCGTTGGCTCGTCGACATGCGCAAGCTGGGCTATGCGGGGCCCGAATCGACCGCCACGCGCCGGCTCTTCTGGACCTCCACTCAGGCGCACGTACAGAACAACTACAGCCTCAAGTTCTTGGGCGGCCCGGGGCGCCCGTCGCGCTTCCCTGATGGGGACCACCTGCGTCTGATCGCGGCGCACGCCATCTCCGCGGGGGCCCAGGGTCTGCTCTGGTTCCGCGAGCGGATGCTGCAGTCGTCATTCCACGGAGCGGACCGCTACGCCCGGGTCGCGGTGATCGGTTGCGAACTGGACGTCGTCGGCCCGTTGGTGGCAGCGGCTGAGAGCACCGGAGCACGGCTGGCCACCAGCGACTCGACGGTGTGGGCCACACCCATTCACTTGGCGAACGCGCGCCTGATCAGCCTCATCGACACCGGGTACTTCCATCACTACCAACCCGACCGCGCCGAGGTGCAGGACCTGCGAATCGTCGATAGCCTGGGGGGCAACCTGTACCAGATCGGCTACGGCTTGACCCCGGTGCAGAATGGGGCGATTTCGTTCTTCCTGAGCACCTGGATTCTCGAGACCGACGATCTGTCCCTGGTCGACGAATTGCAGGCTCGTCACGATGGGGTGTGCGACAGCATGGCCGCCTTCGCGATCGAGGAGCTGGCCGCGCGCATCGCCAAGGTGGAGGCGGTTATCTGGAAGTACGACCCCGCGGAGCTCGACAGCCTGGCTGTTGCTCGGGATCACCTCATGGCCGCCCAGGCCTGCGGCAGCCCTGTCTGCGCCGGTCTCCAGGCGGAGCGCGGCCTGGCCTATCTTCGACAGACCCAGCACCGATTGTGGCAGACAGCCTGGACCCCGGAGATCCTGGACCTGGGAATCGAGCGGCGGGACTTTTACGTGCTGGCCGATTCCATCGACGTCATCCGCTGCCTGCAATCCGGAGAGTGCTGGAGCGGCGAGCTCCTGTGCAATGGCGCGTTCTCATCCGACACGTGCTGGACCGGCGACCTGCGCCTGAGCGACTCCATCTTCCGATCGCCGCCGGCGGCACTGCGACTTCTCGGCGTCCCACCGAAGCGTGCCGGGCGGGAGGATCCCTCGGCCGTGGTGTACTCCACGGAGCCCGTGGAGGCAGAGACCGGGCAGTGGTGGCAGCTCGAGGGCTGGATCTACATCCCGGAGGATCTCGGATCCATGACCGCGGGGATAACCGTGTCGCTTCTGGGCCGCGACGGTGCCGGGGCGCTGATCTTCGAGGCGTCCCAGGACGGATTCGTGGACAGCACGCCCGACTGGGTACCCGTGCGCCTCGTTCGGCGCCTGCCGACGGCCGGGATCGCGAGTCTGCAGGTCCGCCTGGCCCTGTACGGCGCGGGGGAAGCCTACTGCGATGACTTCTCGCTCCGTAGGCTCGATGCCGCCCCCCCCGCGGCGGCGCCTGGCGGCCCGCCCGAGTCGGAACCCAGCCGCGTGGAGATGCCGCGCTTCCGAGCTGCAAGTCCCGGCGTGGGCGGTCTAACGATGCACTGCCACCTACCGCGACCGGGCATGGCATCGCTGCGCATCTTCGATGTCCGCGGCCGACTGGTTCGCAGCCTGCTCGCGCAGGCGCTTGCCGCAGGTCCTCACACGATGATCTGGGACGGCCGCGACCACGAAGGGCGGCGTATGCCTTCCGGGCTGTACCTACTCCGTCTGGATGCCCTCGGTCACTCGATGCGCGGCAAGGTCGTGTTGATCACGCGCTGACCGGGAGGAACACCGGTCCGCGAGGACCGAGAACCGCGTTCTGGAAGCGCACGCGGCGCGCGGGCGGAGCGCCACACGTGGGGCGAGCAGGACTCGCTCCCCAGGCTGTGCCTCCCGAAAACTCGAACGCCAAGCGCTCTTGATAGTTGCGGCCCACATCCCGCAGACTCCCCCGCTCATCGCCTGGGCATCTGAGGACACGCATCCGGGGAGCAGCACCTGCTCATGCCTCCAATCCTACAAGCCCTTGCCGCCTTCTTCCAGAGCCTCTTTCGATCCCGGCTCGCCATGCAGATCGAGATCCTCGCGCTCCGGCACCAGCTCGGCGTCTACCAGCGATCTTCGGCTCGGCCAAGACTCCGGCCAGCTGACCGCATCCTCTGGGCCTGGCTCTCCCGCGCCTGGTCCGGCTGGC
>VGIY01000117.1 GCA_016867695.1 Candidatus Eiseniibacteriota bacterium
GACCCGCAGACAGGCTCGGGAGCGCTCGGGCCCGACGGTGGGGAGTGGCCAGCCGCGCAGACGCGCGCCCTCTTCGACGACGTGGACGACTACACTGTCTGGGACGGCACGCGCGTGCTGCAGCAGAAGGACGGGACCCCGATCGACCTGCGGCGCTACCGTCGCGTGGTCACGGTCATCTACCTCGATTCCCAGGATCCAGTCAGTCCTTCCGCCGGCGAGACCGACTACAAGCTCATCACGGTGACCGTGCTCGAGGGCGCGGAAGTCGCCGGCGTCTTTCGCACCGTGCGGGTCCGGGGAGGGCGCGATGTCGACTACGCCGGCTGACAGGCGGCGCCGCCTCCCCGCGCTCCCGATCGGCGCGGCGGCGCGCAGCCCGATCGGGCTCGAGGCGGGCGGCGACACGCTGCGCTTCGCGCGGGCGACGGTGCGCGGCGAGAGCGCCGTCTGGCGCACGGGGCGCGCGCTGCTGCCGCCCGAGGCGGTCCGGGACGGGAAGGCGGCGCGGCGACGGCTGCGGGAGCTGGCGCGCGAGGCGGGGATTCCTCGCGGGCCGGCGCGGCTCGTGCTCGCCTCGCCGGCCATCGACATCTTCCCGCTGACGCTGCCGCCCGGAGAGGCGGGCACGCTCGACGCCCGCGTCGTCGCCCAGGCGCGCGAGCAGCTCCACTACCCGCTGGCCGAGGCCGTGCTCGACTACCTGCTCCTCCCAGAGGCCGTTCGCCGCCAGGGCGAGGAGGAGGAGGCGGTGCTCGTCTTCTGCGCCCCCCGCGCGCTGGCCGAGGTCTGGGTCGACCGCCTGGACCGGATCGGACTGGTTGTCGAGAGCCTGACGACGCCCGGCTGCGCGCTCGCCCCCTGGCTGCGCACCGCCGTCGCCGACATCCGCCGGCTGGTGATCGTCGCCGCCGAGGAGGCGACCTCGATCGCCGTCGTCCAGCTCGGCACGGTGCTGCTCGAGCGCATCCTGCCCTGGGGCTCGCGCGCCTGGACCGACCGGCTGCGCTCCGAGCTCGATCTCGACGAGCGCCACTGCCTCGCGCTGCTCGAGCAGCCCGATCCGCCCGCCGCCGTGGGCGACATCCTCGGCCCGCTCTGCGAGGAGCTGGCGCGCGAGGCCGACGGCTGCCTCGCCTATTGCGACTCCTATCTCGTCGCCCGGCCGCCGGCGAGCGTCCTCCTCCTGGGCACGCTCGCCGGCTGCGCGCCGCTGCGCGCCTTCCTCGAGCGGGCCCTCCAGGTGCCGGTGCGCGCCGGCCATGACGAGCTGCCGCTGCCGGGCGGCGATGACCGGCCGCCGGCGGCCTTCGCCGCCGCCGCCTGCGCGGCGCTCCGGCCCGAAGCGGAGGAGGCGCGATGGGCGGCGTGAACCTGATCCCCCCCGACCTCCTGGAGCGGCGCGAGGCGCGGCGGCTGAGCCGCGCCTGGATCGGCCGTCTGGGCGTGACGCTCGCGCTGCTCGGCGTCCTCTTCGCGGCCCTGGGGCGCCTGGCCGCGCGCCAGATCGAGGAGGTCGACCGCGCCGCCGCCAGCTACGCCGCGCTCACCGCGCGGCTGCAGTCGGCCGAGGAGCTGCTGCGGCTGCGCGATCGGCTCGCCGAGCGCCACGACATGATCGGCTTCATCCGCGGGGAGATGACGGCCGACCAGCTCCTGGAGGCCCTCGCCGCCTCCCTCGCGCCCGACACCTACCTGACCTGCCTGTCGCTCGAGCGCTGCCCGCCCGCCGAGGCGGAGGCCGCACCGGCGCCGGGCGCGGCGCCCTGCGAGTCGAGCCTGATGCTGCGCGGGCTCGCCCCGGGGCATCGGGACGTGGGCGAGGTCCTGCGGCGCCTCGGCGCCCAGCCGGTCTTCCGCGGCGTGACGCTCGTGTCGGTCCAGGGCCCCGCCGCAGAGCAGAGAGCCGGGGAGCTGGAGTTCGAGATGCTGTGCCGCCTGGCCGGGGAGACGCCCGATGACTGATCCGCGCCGTGTCGACGGCCTCGGGCGAGCCGCCCTCTTCGCGCTCGTCGCCGCGTTCGGGCTGCTGGCCGCCCGCGAGCTCGTGCGCCCCGTGCTGAACGCGCGCCGCGAGCTGGCCGACCTGCGCGAGGCGGTGGCGATCCTGACCTCGGTCGAGGGCGACGTCGACCGGCTGAACGCCGAGATCCGCCTCGTCACCCGGCAGGTGGACGCGATCGAGACGCTGCTGCCGGCGGAGCCCGGTCTCGACGACTTCCTCCAACACCTGGGGATCCTCGCCCAGCGCCACCGCGTGCGCGTCGAGAACCTCACGCCGGGGCAGGTGGCCGCCCGCCCCCAGTTCCGCGAACAGGAGATCGGCCTGCGCGCCACCGGCCCCTTCCTGGCCCTCTACAGGTTCCTGCGCGACCTGGAGCGGGGGCCGCAACTGGCGAGCGTCCGTCGGCTCGACATCGTGCGCACGCCGGAATCGGGCGCCTGCGCCCTGGAACTGCGTCTGGCGCTCTACTTCGCGCCGGCGGGAGGCACACCCTCATGACCCGGCCCGCGTCCAAGCGATCCATCCTCGCCGAGCTGGCGGGACGCTCCACGCTCCTGCTCGCCCCGCTGGTCGTCGTCATCCTGCTGCTCGCGGCCGTGCCCTCGCCGAAGCCGAGCGCGAGTCGCCGCGATCCGCGGCGCGACGCCACGTCGATCCAGCAGTCGCTGCACGAGCGCATCCGCGCCTGGATCCCGGGTCTGGAGATCCTCTCCGGCGCGGCCCTCGACTCGGCCGACGCCGAGATGCTGGCCCGCGACCTGTTCGCCCGCGCGCGGACCGGCCGTGCCGCGCAGCCCGCGACGGCGACACCCCCCTTCCCGGAACAGGGAGCGCGGGCTCCCGCCTTCCCGGAAGAGGGCGGCGGATCCCGGGGCGCGGCGGGCGCGCCTCCGCTGCCGCGCCTCTCAGCGGTTCTCATCGACGGGCCCTGGCGCCAGGCGCTGCTCGACGGGCGCCCCGTCGGCGAGGGAGGCGTCATCGACGGCTACGAGGTGATCGAGATCACCCCCCGGGGCGTGCGTCTCGAGAAGGACGGCCGGACCCACACGATCGGCCTGGGAGACTGAAGATGAGAGCGACACCCTCCCACTCCTCCCTGCCCCATCGCCGCAGGCGCGAGAGACGCCTCGCCGGCCGGGCCCTCCTGGCGGCGTTCGCCATCTCGCTCGCCGCGGGCCTGTGCGTGCCGCCCGCCGGCGCCTCGGGCAACGGCGCATCCCCGGTGACGCTCTCGGTCCAGGGCCTGCCCCTGCGCGAGGTCCTGGGCATGCTCGCCCGCTCCCGGGGCTTGAACATCGTCTGCAGCGCCGACGCCGAGGGGCTCGTCTCCGTCGACCTGCGCGACGTGCCCTTCCAGGATGCCCTCGACGCGGTCGTCTCGATGGCCGGCTGCCAGGTCTCGCGCCGCGGAGAGATCTACTTCGTCGAGCGCGCCCGCGGCGAGGCCGATCTCGCCCGCCTGCGCGACCTGCGCGCGTTCCGGCTCGGCCACGCCGACCCCGCCGAGCTGCAGCCGGTGCTCGAGCAGTCGCTCTCGCCGATCGGCCGCGTCACGCCCTATCCGCCGCTGCGCACGCTGGTCGTCGAGGACCGCCCGGAGGCGATCGAGCGCATCGCCCGGATCGTCGCCGCCCTGGACGTGCCGCCGCGCCAGGTGCTCATCGAGGCGCGGATCCTGGAGGCGCGCATGTCCCGCGACATGCGCTTCGGCATCGACTGGTCGCTCGTCTTCTCGCGCGGCCGCGGCAGCGGCAGCCTCGACGTCGAGGGCTTCAGCGGCGCCGCCGGCCAGGGCGGCAGCGGCGTCTTCCTCTCCTGGGGCGAGGGGGATTTCGCCGCGGCGATCGAGAACCTCGAGGGCGTGGAAGAGCTCAACACGCTGGCGGCGCCCCGGCTGGTCGCGACCGACGGCACCGAGGCGGAGATCATCATCGGCGGCCAGCTCGGCTTCTACGTCGTCACGACCGTCGACAACACGGTCCTGCAGTCGGTCGAGTTCATCGACACCGGCGCGCAGCTGCGCCTGACGCCGCTCATCGCCGGGGACGGCTACGTGCGCATGCGCGTCCACCCCGAGCTGTCCGACGGGGCGATCGAGAACGGCCTGCCGACGAAGACGACGGCCGAGGTCACCACCGACGTCCTCCTGCGCGACGGGCAGACGCTCTTCATCGGCGGGCTGATCCGCGAGCGCGAGGAGTTCACGCGCAAGGGCGTGCCGTTGCTCTCGCGCCTGCCGATCCTGGGCATGTTCTTCGGGCGCACGACGCGCAGCGTGCAGAAGTCGGAGCTGATCGCGATGATCAAGCTGCACATCCTGGAGCCGGGCGCGGCGCTGCTGCCCGAGGATGTCGAGAAGCTCTGAGCGCAAGGCCGGGGGGGGCGCCGGGGGTCGATGAAGGGCCCGGCGCTCAGACAGTCCTCGCTCGCGCGCGGGCGCGCTCGCTGCGGGAACTCGCGGCGGGCCCTTCATCGACCCCCGGCGCCCTCAGCGCTCCCACTCACGGGCGGGCGTCCCCGCTGCGGGAACTCGCGGCGGGCCCTTCATCGACCCCCGGCGCCCTCAGCGCTCCCACTCGCGCGCGGGCGCGCTCGCTGCGGGATCAGCGGCCGCTGTGGATCTCCAGGACGTCGCCGTCGGCGACGACGTGCTCGCGGGAGGCGTTGATCCCCTCGTGCTTGCCCGAGCCCCACAGGCGCACGAAGCGGAGCCCCTCGGCGATGTCCTTGTGGATCGCGCCGGCGACGTCGATCACCCGCGAGCCGGCCGGGAGGACGAAGGGCTGATCCCGCTCGAACTTGCGGCCCGGCTTCTTGGTGTAGACGCGGACGAGCCGCAGGGCGCGGAAGAGCTTCTCCGGCAGTCCTTCCAGGCCTTCGCCGGTCAGCGCCGAGCCGAAGGACAGGTCGTACTCGGCACCGAAGGCCTCGCCCAGGGCGGCGACCGAGGCGTGCTCGGGTCCCACGAGGTCGAGCTTGTTGCCCAGGATCAGCGCCTGCTTCTCGATCATGGCCACGCTGCCGGCGGACTGCTCCACGAAGTGGGGGACGACCCTGATCATCCTCTCCTCGAGCTGGGCCATGCAGTCGAGCGCGCTGTCGACCGGATCGGGGGCCGTCAGGTCGGCCACGAGCAGGATCATCGTGCAGACGCGATAGGCGTTGAAGAGCGCCGACTCAACATACTCGCGCGACAGCGGCGGCACGTCGACGAGCTGGATCTGCACATCCTCGAACTGGACCATGCCGGGCAGCGGCATCTGCGTCGTGTGCGGGTAGTCGGCGATCTGCGGCGTCGCCTTCGTCAGCCGCGCGAGCAGGCTGGACTTGCCGCAGTTGGGCGCCCCGGCAAGGAGCACCTGGCCGACGCCCTCGCGCGCCACGTGGAAGAGGTCGCGCCCGCCGCTGCGCTTGCGCCCCTGCTCGATCGCCTCCTCGAGCTTCGAGATGCGCCGGCGCAGGTCCCCCTGCATGTGGTCAGTGCCCTTGTGCTTGGGGATCGCGCGCAGCATCTCGCGCAGGAGGTCGAGCCTCTCCTGAGGGTCCTTGGCGGCGCGGTAGCGCTCGTCGAGGCGCAGGTATTCGGGTGTCAGGTTTGCTGGCATGTTTGCGGCGGCCGCGGGGGTGCGCCCGGGCGAAACGCCGGGCCAAAGGAAACCCCCGCGGACCGTTCCGCGGGGGTGTGCGAGCTAGCAGTGACGTCAGAAGCAGCGCGATCAACAAGGATCGCGAGGAGTTCCATCCCCGGTACCCCCACCGTGAACGGACGCCCCCCTGTCTGTCTGTGTCCCCTCACCGCTTGCTGTACGCACCCAAACGAAATCATTATGGCCAATTGTTCACCACCTGTCAATCAGGACCGGATCGCCCGCCGACGGGCAGTGTAGGTTCCAGCTCGTTCCCGCTCAACAAGATAGCCTAGAAAGCCTGCCCCAGCGCGACCGAAGCGACCCAGCCGTCGCCCTCCTCGGCGCCGGCCAGCGGATGACCCAGATCGAGCCGGGTCACGAATCGCCCGCTGGTCCGGCTGCCCTGGACCCGCAGGCCGACCCCGGCGCAGGCCCTGCCCTTCGCCTCGCTCGCGCAACCGCGCGACCAGGTCGTCCCCGCCTCGAGGAAGACCACGCCCCCCAGGGAAAGGACCCCGAGCACATCCTCGACGAGTCGCACCCGGTTCTCCAGGCTCGCCCCGCAGGCGTGCTCGCCCCAGAAGCGGTAGGCGTCGAACCCGCGCAGCCCATGCTCGGCGCCCAGCGTCGGCAGGTCCTGGGGCGCCAGGCCGCGGGACAGGTCGGCCTCCAGGCGCAGGGCCAGCGTCTGCCGGTTCGACAGGGCCGCGTAGCCGCGCAGGAGCAGGACGAGCAGCGCGTCGCCGATCCCGCCCGCGCCCACTTCCCCGTAGCCGCGAACGAGAAGCCGGGCCAGGCCGCGCCGTCCGGGGTCCAGCCCCTGCTCCAGATCGAGCTGCAGGTAGCCCGCGTCCCGTTCGGCTCCCCAGCGGCGCAGGGAGTAGGCGAGCAGCGCCTGGGCCTGCGTGCCCAGATTGATGTCCTCCCAGGCGTCCAGCAGATCGACGCCCCGCCTGCGCACGTAGGCCTCGCGGACCCAGTCGAGCGTCAGCCCGACGGCGCGCCTTTCGCGGTCCCGCAGCGGCTCTCCGGCGATCCGCCGCGCGCAGGGCCCGCCGGCCGTCGCCGGGGAAGTGCTGTCGGGCGGCTGGTAGGTCTCGCTCGCCCAGTAGAAGGTCGGCAGGATGCGCAGCGCGCGGCGCGCCCCGCCGGCGACTCGCGGGCCGGCCCGAGCGAGGGCGAGCCACGCCTTCGTCGTCCACTCCGGCCCGTTCACGCCGCCGCGGCGGTCGATGCGCTTCCCCTCGTAGCGCCAGGCGTCCAGGCGCATCCCCCACGGGGTCGTCGGCCTGGCGAAGGGCCGGCGCACCAGCAGCCCCTCGCTGCGCAGCTCCGCGCCCCGGGCCATCGACAGCCCCAGCGCGAGATCGCGGCCGAACCACTGCGGATCGCCGTAGGCCCAGCCCCAGAAGGACTCCCGCTCGTCGTGACCGACCTCGACCATGAACTGCTTGCCCAGGCCGAGGAGGTTCGTCTCCTCCAGCCTCGCCGCCCAGGTCCAGAGGCTGCCCTGCTTGCCGAACTTGACGGCCGGCCGCGTCGACCAGACATCGCGCGTGCGCACCACCAGGTCGATCGAGTCGGCGTCGGCGGCGATCCCGATGCGCACGTCTCCGTGCAGGAAGCCGTAGTTGCGCAGCCTGCGCAGCGCCGCCTCCAGGTCGTCCCGGCAGACGCGCTGCCCGCGGCGCAGGTAGAGCCCTCGGCGGACGACCTCGGGCCGCGTCTTGAAGTGCAGCGCGTTGGCCAAGCGGGCGTGGAAGTACTCCCCCTCCTGCTCGCCGCGGCGGAAGATGCTCGCCGTCTCCACCGTCACATGGCGCAAGTGCCCGCAGACCCAGTCCGGGGGCCAGGCGATGAGCGAGTCGGCGGGCAGCGCGCCGGGGCCGTCCGGGGGGCGGGCGTCGCGCTCCGCCGGAGCGACGACCTCCGGCCGCTCGGCGAGCGGGGTCGCGGGGTCGCCGCCTCGATCGAGCGGCGTGGAGGAGACCGCCCTGGCGGGCGAAGGGCAGCCGAGCAGCAGGCACAGGGAGAGAAGGAGCATCCCGCTCCCCCGGGGAGCGCGGCTCGCTGCCGCGGGCATCCGCCCTCCTCTTCCGGCTCCACGCCGCGCCGGCGGGTC
>VGIY01000118.1 GCA_016867695.1 Candidatus Eiseniibacteriota bacterium
AGGCAGGCGAATCCAATCGAGGAGGGTCCCGATGAGACAGTCGGTTTTCACCTGGCTGGGCCTGGCGGCCCTGGTCCTGGGCGCCCTGGCGACGCCCGCGCAGGCGGCGGGCAACGCGATCGTCATCGACGGCTCGACGACCGTCGGACCGATCGCCAAGGCCTTCGCCGAGTACTACATGCGGCAGCATCCGGGCATCAGCGTCACGGTCAGCGAGTCGGGCAGCGGCAACGGCGCCAAGAGCCTGGTCAACGGCACGTGCGACATCGCCGACATGTCCCGCTTCATGAAGGACACCGAGTTCCAGGCGGCGGTCGCGGCGGGGGTCTGGCCCGTGGCCCACGTCGTCGCCATGGACGGCATCGCCATCGTCGTCCATCCGAGCAACCCGGTGCAGGAGATCACGGTCGAGCAGGCGCGCGCCGTCTACACCGGCCGGATCAAGAACTGGAGCGAGCTGGGCGGCCCCGACCGCGCCATCGTCGTGGTCAGCCGCGACACGAACAGCGGCACCTACGAGAGCTTCGAGACGCTGGTGTTGGACCGGGAGAAGATGGATGGGTCGGTCGAGTACCTCGGCAGCAACGGCGCGATCCGCCAGAAGATCCAGAGCACCACGGCGGCGATCGGCTACATCGGCCTCGGCTTCGTCGACCGCACGGTCAAGGCGCTGACCGTCAACGGCGTCGAGCCGACCCGCGAGACGGTGGCTGCGGGCCTCTATCCCGTCGCCCGGCCGCTCTTCATGTTCACCAACGGCTATCCCGATCCGGGCACGCCGGTGCACGGCTTCATCACGCTCTACCTGACCCGCAAGGGGCAGGAGATGATCGAGGCGATCGGATTCGTCCCCGTGACCAGCTACTAGCCGGGGGGCGCGAGCGATGAGCGGCGAAGAGCACCCCTCGCCGGCCCGGAAGCGGCGCAAGGCACCGTCCGGGCCGGCGTCTTCCGAGGGCCTGCACGGGCGGCGCAGCAGCCTGCTGCTGAGCGCCCGCGCCAGCCGCATGCGCCGCGCGGCCGGACTGGCCGGCAACGGCACGCTGCTGCTCATCACCTCCAGCTCGGCGATCGTCGTCCTCTTCATCTTCTACTTCATCTTCAAGGACGCCCTGCCCTTCTTCCGCCTCCAGGGCCTGGGCGAGTTCTTCACCAGCACGCGCTGGTATCCGTCGAGCCACCCGGCGGAGTTCGGCGCCCTGGCGATCTTCTTCGGCAGCGCGCTGGTCACGCTCGGCGCGATCGTCGTCGCCGTGCCCCTGGGCGTCTCGGCGGCCGTCTGTCTGAGCGACGTCCTGCCCTTCGGGATGCGCCAGGCGATCAAGCCGGTGATCGAGATCCTGGCGGCCATCCCCTCGGTCGCCTACGGCTTCTTCGCCCTGGTCGTCTTCGCGCCCCTGCTGCAGGAGGGGGGCGGACGGATCATGGCCCTCTGCACCTGGCTCCTGGGCGCGCCCGTGGCGGTGCTCTCGACGGTGATCCTCGCCGACCTGCTCGCCGGGCGGGCGAGCCCCCGCGCCCGGGCGGGGGTGCGCGTCGTCGCGCTGGCGGCGCTCGGCGCATGCTGGGTCCTCGGCCTGCAGATACTGGCCGCCCGGCTCGGCCAGATCGAGGTGGCCAGCGGCACCAACGCGCTCAATGTCTCGCTCATCCTCGGGATCATGGCCCTGCCGACCGTGGTCAGCGTCTCCGAGGACGCGCTCCAGGCCGCGGGCCGCGAGCTGCGGGAGGGCAGCTACGCCCTCGGCGCGACCCGGGCGGAAACGATCCTCAGGGTGGTCATCCCCGCCGCCGGCAGCGGCATCCTGGCGGCCGTGATCCTCGGCGTCATGCGCGCGATCGGGGAGACGATGGTCGTCTGGATGGCCTCGGGCAACGCCGCCAAGATCCCGGTCCCCTGGTACAACCTGCTCGAGCCGGTGCGCACGCTGACGGCGACGATCGCCGGAGACATGGGCGAGGCGGACCACGTGACCGGATCGGCCCGCTACCACGTGCTCTTCGCGATGGCGCTCGGGCTGCTGACGATCTCCTTCGCCTGCAATCTGGCCAGCGAGTGGGTCCTGCGCCGGGCGCAGCGCAAGCGGGGGGCCTAGGCCGTGCGGCGCAGCACGCGAAAGCTGATCGACCGCTCCTTCTCGGGGCTGGGCGTGATGTCGATCGTCCTCATGGCGGCCGCGCTGCTCGTCATCCTCGCGCCGATCTTCGTCCGCGGCCTGGGGGCGATCTTCTTCCGGGGAACTGTCGAGTTCCGCCGGATGCAGCTCGAGCAGTTCGAGCGGGGCTCGCGCGCGGCGGTGGAGGAGGAGACGGCCGCCGCGGCCGCCGCCCGCGCGCCCGTCTACCGCATGCTGGCCGAGTTCGAGGAGGAGCTGTCGGCCATGGCGGCGGAGGAGCGCCGCCAGTACGCGGGCCAGCTGCGCGAGGTCCGCGAGCTGGTGACGGAGCTGCTCGGCCCGGCGCCGGGGACGCCCGCTCCGGTGCTGCCGCGGGACCAGTACGGCCAAACGCGCTGGGACCGGGCGCGCTTCAAGCTCGACCTGCTGCTCCAGCGCACCGAGTACGACTACTCCGACGCGGCGCGGATGGGCCGCGAGGTCCGGGTCGACCGGGCGCGGGACTTCGCCGGCACGCGGCTCGAGCCGCTCTTCGACTACCTGCGGGCCCACGCGCGCGAGATGCTCCGCCCCCGCCTCACCGCCTACCTGCGCTTCCTGACCGACGCGCCGCTGGACTCGCACTTCTTCGGCGGGATCTGGCCGGCGATCCTGGGCACCCTCTACCTGACGCTCGGCGCGATGCTCTTCGCCCTGCCGATGGGCGTGATCTCGGCCGTCTATCTCGTCGAGTACGCCGGGCAGGGGCGTCTGATCAGCCTGCTGCGCACCTGCGTGAGCACGCTGGCCGGGGTGCCGAGCATCGTCTTCGCCCTCTTCGGCCTGGCCTTCTTCATCCACAGCCTGCACGTCACGCCCGGCAAGAGCATCATCGCCGGCTCGATGACGCTGGCGGCGCTGATCCTGCCGACGATCATCCGCGCCTCGGAGGAGGCGATCCGCGCCGTGCCGGAGACCTACAAAGAGGCGGCCCTCAGTCTGGGCGCGGGCAAGTGGCGGGCGGTCATCACGGTGATTCTGCCCGCGTCTCTGCCGGGGATCCTGACCGGAACCGTCATCAGCATGGGCCGCGCCGCGGGGGAGACGGCGCCGATCATCTTCACCGCCGCCGTCAGCGTGGGCAAGGCGGTCGAGCTGTTCCAGGCGCGTTTCTGGGAAGCGCTGGCGCAACCGACGCCGGCGTTGCCCTGGAACATCTACAATCTGGCGACCGAGCATGAGGCGGTGGACGAGATCCGCCACGTCCAGTTCGGCATGGTCTTCGTGCTCGTCCTGCTCGTGCTCCTGCTCAACGCCGCCGCGATCGCCCTGCGCGCTCGCGTCGCCCGCCGACTGAGAGGATGAGAGCCATGGTCGTGACTACGCCCACCTTCGATCTGGTCGTGCCGGAGCGCCGCGCCGACGTGCGCGACGACGCGCCGCTGGAGCATCCGCGCATCGTCGCCCGCGAGTTCTCGGTCTTCTACGGCAGGACCGAGGCGGTCGTCAAGGTGACGATGAACTTCCCCCACGGGCTCGTGACCGCGGTCATCGGACCGAGCGGCTGCGGCAAGTCGACACTGCTGCGGGCGATCAACCGGATGAACGATCTCATCCCCGGCTGCCGCACCGGAGGGGAGCTGATCTTCGACGGCCAGGACATCTACAAGCCCAACGTGGACGTGGCCGCCCTGCGCCAGCGCATCGGCATGGTCTTCCAGAAGCCCAATCCCTTCCCCAAGTCGGTCTTCGACAATGTCGCCTACGGCCCGCGCATCCTGGGCATCCAGGAGCGCGGCAGCCTGCGCGACATCGTCGAGCGCAGCCTGTCGCGCGCGGCGCTCTGGGAGGAGGTCAAGGACCGGCTGGGGGACAACGCGCTCGGCCTCTCCGGCGGCCAGCAGCAGAGGCTCTGCATCGCCCGCGCCCTGGCGGTCGATCCCGACGTGCTGCTGATGGACGAGCCCACGTCGGCGCTCGATCCCCGCTCGACCGCGCGCATCGAGGACCTGATCGGGGAGCTGCGCGGGCAGTACACGATCGTCATCGTCACCCACAATATGCAGCAGGCGGCGAGGGTCTCGGACTTCACCGCGTTCCTCTACGAGGGGCTGCTGATCGAGTTCGATGTCACCGGAAAGCTGTTCACGAACCCGGGGCAGAAGCAGACCGAGGACTACATCACCGGCCGATTCGGATGAGGATGAGCCCATGCCGAGACACTTGTTGCGGGAGATCGACGAGGTCAAGCGCCAGATCCTGTCGCTGAGCGCCATCGTGGAGGAGAGCGTCCGCCTGGCGGTCCAGGCGATCGAGACGCGCGACTCCCGGCTGGCGGCCGAGGTCGTCGCCAGGGACGGAGAGATCGACCGGCTGGAGATGGAGGTGGAGGAGGCTTGTCTCAAGATCCTCGCCCTCTACCAGCCGGTGGCGATCGACCTGCGCTTTATCGTCTCGGTGCTCAAGATCAACAATGACCTCGAGCGCGTCGGCGACCTGGCGGTGAACATCGCCGAGCGGGCGGCCTACCTCTCCGGCCGCCCGGAGATCGGGATCCCCTTCGACTTTGGGGAGATCTGCCGCTGCGCGCTGGAGATGCTGCGCCAGAGCCTGGACGCGCTGATGAGCATGGACAGCGAGCTGGCCTACGGCGTCTTCGCCTGCGACGATCGCGTGGACGCGATCAACCGTGAGATGTACGGGCGCATCACCGCGGCGATCCACCGTGACCCGCAGAAGACCGACATCTTGCTGAGCTACCTGACGGCGACGCGCCGCCTGGAGCGGGTGGCCGACTACGCCACCAACATCGCCGAGGATGTCATCTACATGGTGGAAGGCCAGATCGTGCGCCATCGGGGGCTTTCGGCGGAGAAGGAGAAGCCGATCCCCGGCGGGCAGGGGGAGTGATCCCGCGGAGGACCGCTGCCCGCGGATGGGTGGATCCCGCCGGGATCCCGCCGGGATCCCGCCGCCGAGGACCCTGGTGTCCGCCCCGCGCCTTCCGGGGGGGATTGGAGGGGGCCGCGTCTTCGACTATAGTCTCGCAGCCATGGTCTCGCGCCGGTTCGTTCGGGCGGCCCGGCTCGGCTGACGGTCGCGTTCGCCCGGCAGCCGGCCCCCGGGAGTTCCGGAGGGCCCAGGTTAGGAGGGAAGCGATGAAGTACCGTTGCGATGCCTGCGGCTACGTCTACGACCCGAAGCTGGGGGATCCCGACTCCGGGATCGCCCCCGGCACGCCCTTCGCCGATCTGCCCAGTGACTGGGTCTGTCCGCTGTGCGGCGTCGGCACGGACATGTTCAGCCCCGAGGAGTAGACGGCGAAGGAGGGCAGCGATGAACGAGACGATCCCCCTCGACCGCGTCCTCGACTTCGCCATCGAGCGCGAGCAGGAGGCCATCGACTTCTACACCGGGCTGGCGGGCAAGGCGACCTCGGCGGAGATGCGCCGGGTCTTCGAGCAGTTCGCCGGCGAGGAGCGGGGCCACAAGGCCAGGCTGCAGGGGGTCCGGGCCGGCAAGCCCATGCAGGCGCCCGTGAAGCCGGTCATGGACTTGCGGATCAGCGACTACGTCGTGGCGACGGAGCCGGGGCCCGACATCAGCTACCAGGACGCGCTCATCCTGGCGATGAAGAAGGAGAAGGCGGCCTTCCGGCTCTACACCGACATGGCCGAGCTGGTCGGCGACGACGAACTGAAGGACCTCCTCCTGGCGCTGGCGCAGGAGGAGGCCAAGCACAAGCTGCGCTTCGAGGTCGAATACGACGACCGCTTCCTCAAGAACTGGTAGGGAAGCGCTGGCGACACCCGGCCTGCGCTACGGGCTCTGGCGCACGACCTGGAGCGGGAACTCGACCTGCACATCGTCCCCGAGCAGCGTCCCCCCGGCGTCGAGCAGCTTGTTCCACTGCATGCCGAAGTCCTTGCGGTTGATCGTCGCCGTGGCCGAGAAGCCCCCCCTGTAGCCCATTCCCGGAAGATCGGCGAAACCGAGCGCATCGACGGTGACGACGATCGGCCTGGTCACCCCGAGCATGGTGAAGTCGCCGGTCACCCGGTAGCGGTTCTCCTGGTCGGTCGGCTCGATCTTCGTGCTCCTGAAGACGATCGTCGGATGCTTCTCGACGTCGAAGAAATCGCTGCCGCGCAGGTGGTTGTCGCGGTTCTCGTTGGCCGTGTCGATGCTCGCCGCGCGGATCGTGATCTCGATGCTGGAGTTCTCGGGCCGGGCCGGGTCGTACTGCAGCGCGCCGGTGAAGTCAGTGAAGCGCCCGGTGGTCTGATTGAACAGGTGGCGGACCTTGAAGCCCGCCGAGGAGTGGGCCACATCGATCTGGAAGACCTCCGGGTCGGCGGGCGTCTCGGCCGGGACCGACGGGCCCGCGCAGGCCAGGGCGAGCGCGAAACCGCCCAGCAGGGCCCTGCCGAGCCGGCCGCGCCCTGACGAACGCCTGTCTGCCATCATGTTGAACCTCCTGTGTGGATGACTGGATCGTCCGCCGCGGGACATGACGGGTGGCGACGCATCAGGATCAATACTGCCGCCCCGCGCGGCGGTTCCCGCCGCAGGGTAGCGCCTGGCGTCCGGCGCGGACAGGGGATTCGGCGGCGGTGTGATAGCCAGGGGAGGCTGTCCCCTCTAACTGCCGGGCCAAGGTGTCCCATGAAGGAGGACACGGTGGTCATGAGCGGGAAGGAGGCTCGGAGGCTGCAGCTTCCGGGCATGGTGACGGAAGGGAAGCTGACGCTGGTGAGCGCGGCAGGGGGGGGGGCGCGAAGAGGGGGGACCCGGTCGCCGAGATCCCCCCTCGAAGCTTCGCGCCGCCGAAGGTCTAGAGCTGGAAGACGATCAGCCCGGCGCTGCAGTTGGTCATGTTGCCCTGGGTGACGCTGATCGGGGCCACGGTCCAGTTCGGCCAGGCGCCGGTCGCGTAGACCCCCCAGATGTCTCCGTTCGTGTAGGTGCCGCTGCCGTCCATGTCCTTCCAGGCGTCGAGGTAGTAGAGGCCGGGCGCCAGGCCGGTGAACTGGAACGTCACCTGGTACTCGTTGCCCTGGGCGGCGACGTACACGAACGGCGCGTCCGCCTGGTAGCTGCCGAAGCTCTCGTAGAGCTTGACCAGCATGTTGCGCAAGTCGGCCTGGACGCCGGCGGGCGCGGTGATGGTGCCGGTGATCCCGGTCTGGGCCGCCTGGACGGTGAGCGCGCCGTTGCCCTGCGCGGTGCCGCCGTTGCCGTCCGAGACCGTGACGGTCACGCTGTGGGCGCCGGCCGTCGAGGGCGCGGTCCAGGTCGCCGACGCGCCGGCGCCCACGATCGCGCCGCCGGTCACCTGGTAGGCGTAGGTCAGCGCGTCGCCGTCCGGATCGGTGGCCGACACGGTGACGACGGCTACTCCGCCCGCCGGCACGGAGCCGGGAGCCACGGTGACGCTGAGGATCTGCGGCGATCGATTCGTCGGCGTCGTGCTCTTGTCGTCGCCGCAGCCCGCCACGAATAGCAGGGCGACCATCGTCACGACGGCGCCCCA
>VGIY01000119.1 GCA_016867695.1 Candidatus Eiseniibacteriota bacterium
GAAGGCGCCCTCGGGGGCGCGGATCGCCCCGGCGCGCACGCGCGCGGCGAAGGAGCGGACCTGCTCGACGGCGGCGCGCACGGCGGTCGCGGCGGCGGGATCAGGGGCCAGATCGGGGGCGCGCAGCCAGTAGTGGCCGACGGCGCGCTTCTCGTCGGGATTGGCGATCGCGCCCGCCTCGAGCGCGCGCATCTCCTCGAGCGCGCGGGCGATCGGCTCGCGCAGGTCCGCCCCGGCCAGGCCTCCCCCGGGCATGCGGCTCAGATCGACGCGCACGCCGAGAGAAGCGTCCTCGAGCAGAAGGCGCCGATACCTGTCCCACCCCCCGGCCGCTGCGCTCACTCCGGCCTCCGTTCCGCGGCGCCGCCCCCGCGGCGCGCAAATAAGAGGCCCCTCCTTGCGGAGGGGCCCCCTTGGCAGTCATTGCATGGCAGTCTAAGGCAGTCAACCGCGCTCCGTCTCGCGACGGAGACCAAGACAGGCTACCGGTAGATAGCCTTGATCGAACCCCAGCTGGACGGATCCGCGGGAGTCAGCTCCTCGCACGGATTGTCCGTGCAGTCCTCGAACTCGGGATGGACGACGCCACCCTGAGCCAAGCACTCATCCGGATGGATGATGAGGCACTCGTGAACGATGCAGCACACCATGGGGAACGGGCACTCGACCTGCTCGCAGGTCATCCCAGGGTACCAGACACCGTTCTGACCCGCACAATCCTCCTCCGTCACGAAGATGCAGCTGCCGTCATAGAGACAGCAAGCCCAGGAGGGCGGAGGCGGAATCTCGGGGCAGCAGTCCACGCCCATGGTGTTGGCGAAGCCGAACGCGCCGTAGCACACCGCGGGGAACTCCTGCTGAGCGCAGTTCGCGAAGGCGGTCGGGCCAGGCGTGCCCAGGTGATCGCCGAGCGCGAACGTCGTGGCCGAGCCGTAGGCGTAAGCGGAGAACCAGTACACCGGCAGGAAGTTGCCGGTCCAGGGGACATCCGTCGTCACGATCGAGATGCCCGTGCCGCTCGCCGGCCAGCCCGGCTGTGCGATCTCAAGACCGTCGGAAGGCACGCAGCGGCCAAACTCGGTCATGAGGAGCCCAGGGGCGTAGCTGACGCCGAACTCGATTCCACACCACTGGCTCTCCTGCAGGAACCCCGCGACGACGTACATCACAACGTAGTCCGACGTCGGCAGGTAGTCATTCAGCTGGTCGTCGCAGCCATTGATCCGGCCAAAGTGGCACCAACCCTCCGCAGGAGGGTCGGACGAGTAGACCAGACCCGCCGGGGCGTGCGCGATGAACACGCCGCCGCCGAGGTCTGTGGCCGGCTGAGCGATGGCTGCACCAGTGACCAGCCCCATGACTGCGAGAGCTAGAAGCACTCTTCTCATCGGGTTGACCTCCTTAGTGCAATGTTTCCACACAGATGCAGTACGGTCCGGGAAGTGCCCACTCCCTTGCGGGAGCCTTCCCCTCTCCCCACCACCACACACAAGACGCTGAGGACTCCGGACGCGGTGCCACACCAGCCAAGGCCTACCCCACGGAACCTGTTCGGCTTGATCCCGCGACGCCTGGACCTTGCGAGCCCCACGGCACCCCCTGAGGCCCACGGATAAGTATAGCCCCGCCGGGTGCGATATCCAAGAAGAAACATCCCCGGCAGCGCCTTTCCTCCGCCTTGGAGATCGGCCTGCGGCCCGCGTTCGTGAAGGAATTCCCGCCGCGGGCCCTTCCCGCGGGCGCGGGCCCGGGACGCGGCTCAATGCGCAGGATTCGTTCCGCAACCAGTTGTCAGAAAAAGAGATGTGGGGTTCTCTCCTGCTGCCCCGGCGACGGCGCCGCGCTTCCTGGTGGCCGATATCGGCCGCCGCGCCAGCCCGCGCCGTTGAGTCCGGGGCCCGGAGGGCGGTAAGATCCTTCGTCCGGGCCGCCGCGCCCGCAACCGAACACCAAGGAAGGACGGCATGAGCACGATGACCCAGAAGCTGGAGTTCAAGGTCGCCGATCTGGGGCTGGCCGCGTGGGGCCGCCGGGAGATCGATCTCGCCGAGCAGGAGATGCCCGGACTGATGGCGCTGCGCGAGCGCCACCGCGCCGGCCGGCCGCTCGCCGGCGTGCGCGTCGCCGGCTCGCTGCACATGACCGTGCAGACGGCCGTGCTCATCGAGACGCTGCGCGATCTCGGCGCCGAGGTGCGCTGGTGCTCGTGCAACATCTTCTCGACGCAGGATCACGCCGCCGCCGCCGTCGTCGTCGGCCGCGACGGCAGCCGCGAGCGCCCCGCGGGCACGCCGGTCTTCGCCTGGAAGGGGGAGACGCTGGACGACTACTGGTGGTGCACGGAGCGGGCCCTCGACTTCGGCGGCGGCCTCGGGCCGCAGCAGATCGTCGACGACGGCGGCGACGCCACGCTCCTGCTGCACAAGGGCTACGAGGGCGAGCGCTCCGGCGGCGTGCCCGACCCGGAGGCCGCCGACGGCGAGGACCTGGCCGCGCTGCTGCGCACGCTGCGGCGCGTGGCGCGGGAGACGCCGGGCCGCTGGCGCGCGCTGGCGCCGGTCTGCCGCGGGGTGAGCGAGGAGACGACGACGGGCGTGCATCGGCTCTACCAGATGGAGCGCGCCGGGACGCTGCTCTTCCCCGCCTACGACGTCAACAACAGCGTCACCAAGAGCAAGTTCGACAACCTCTACGGCTGCCGTCACTCGGTCATCGACGGCCTCAACCGGGCCAGCGACGTGATGCTCTCGGGCAAGGTCGCCGTGGTCTGCGGCTACGGCGACGTCGGCAAGGGGTGCGCCCAGGCGCTGCGCGGCCAGGGCGCGCGGGTGATCGTCACCGAGATCGACCCGATCTGCGCGCTGCAGGCCGCCATGGAGGGCTACCAGGTCCTGACGCTCGAGGAGGCGCTGCCCTACGCCGACCTCTTCATCACCGCCACGGGCAACTTCCACGTGATCACCGTCGAGCACATGGCCCGGATGAAGGACAAGGCGGTCGTCGGCAACATCGGCCACTTCGACAACGAGATCGACATGGCCGGGCTGGCCGCGCGGTCGGGGATCGTCAAGACCGAGATCAAGCCCCAGTACCACATGTGGACCTTCCCCGACGGGCACAGCGTGCTCGTTCTCGCCGAGGGGCGCCTGCTCAACCTCGGCTGCGCCACCGGGCACCCCAGCTTCGTCATGAGCCACAGCTTCTCCAACCAGGTGCTGGCGCAGATCGAGCTCGCCGGCAACGCCCACGAGCTGGAGAAGCGTGTCTACACGCTGCCCAAGCATCTCGATGAGATGGTCGCGCGGCTGCACCTGGAGAAGATCGGAGCGAAGCTCACGCGCATGACGCCGCAGCAGGCCGAGTATGTCGGCCTGCCGATCGAGGGCCCCTACAAGGCGGAGCACTACCGCTACTGAGCCCCGGGCCCGGCGCTCCGCGCGCCGGGCGGGCGAGTCCGGTCGAGGAGCCCCTCGCGGAAGGCCGCCCGGAACGGCGGCGGCACGGCCGGCTCCCAGACCCAGGTCTCCGCGCCCGGCGCGCGCCGCCCGAGACCCGGATCGCGCAGCGCCCCGCCCGCGGCCCGCCCCCCGGCGCGGTAGATCGCTTCAGCCGCCGGCGCCGGAAGGGCGCGGGTCGCCCGCGCGAGCTCCGCCGCCAGGGCGCGGGGTCCGTCGCTTCCCCCGACCAGCCAGCCGGCGGGCCGCGTGGCCAGTTCCGCCTCGCAGGCGGCGGCCGCGCCCTCCCAGAGCGCGGGCGTCCCCCTGCCTTCGACTAGGGCCGCGGCATGGGGGGCGACCCACGACGAGGCGGGCGGGGACCAGAAGCGCGGGCCGCCCCGGCCCTCCAGCATCCGCCAGAGCGCCCATCCCGCTCCCTTCTCGAGCGCCTCCTCTCCCAGGTGCCCGCGCAGCCAGGCGGACCACTGGGGCCCTCCCGGGGCGGGGATCGGCGCGCGGTCGCCGGCGCCCGAGGCGCCCCCCTCCGGAGCGCCGGGCCGGGCGGCCTCGGCGATGCGCCCGCGGTGGACGGCGAGCGCCGCCAGCGCGCGCGCGAGCGCTTCCAGCATTGCCGGCCGATCCTCGGGGGCGAAGGCCCGGGCGATGGCCGGGACGACCGCCGGGCCCTCGCGCGCCAGGGCCGAGGCGAAGACGAGGTCGGCGTAGCGCAGCAGCCCCCGGCGGAGCGCCGCGCGCTGCGCCTCCCCGAGCGCGGGCAGGTATCGCGCCGCCTCCCAGAGCGCGTGCGTCTCGCACCAGGCGACGCCGATGCCCTCCCAGACATGCGGCTCCCCCTCGGTCCCGGCGGCCGCGGCGCTCTCTGGCCACGCCTCCGGGCGCAAGGTGCGGAAGAGGCGCCGCCCGTGGCCGATCTCGAAGTGCGGCCGCACATCGGGCGGGAGGGAGGCGATCGCGGGGCGTTCGAGCTTCGCGCCGGCGATCTCGCCGAGCAGCGGCCAGTCGACGCCCGAGGCGGGCCCGCGCAGCGCGGCGAAGCGGACATCGCCGACGGCCCAGGCCTGCGCGGCGATCCCGGCGGCGGCGACGGCGATCAGGATGGCGCGCCGGGGCGCGCCGAGCGCCGCGATCAGGAAGAGCGGGTAGGCGGGGACGATGTAGCGCGAGCTGCCGTCCGGGGCGAGCAGGCAGAAGGCGGCGATGTGGGCCCCGGCGGCGGCGAGGATGGCCGCGGCGAAGGCTCCGCCCGCGCGGTGCTCGGACGACCGGCCGGCGCGCCCGCCGCCGCGCAGGAGCGTCCAGGCGCCGCCGGCGACGGCGAGGAGCCAGACCAGCCCGGCGAGCGCCGGCAGGATCGCGCTCGGCATGTCGTAACCGGCCATCAGCCCAGAGCCGGCCAGCCGGACGAGGCGGCCCCCCGCCTCGGCGAGGTCGACCGCGCTGCCCGGGGCGCGCCCGTAGATGAGCAGCGAGCGGCCGCCGGTGGCGCCGAGGTGGATGAACCAGGGGAGCAGGCCGGCGGCCAGGCCGGCGCCGAAGGCGAGCCAGGCGCGCCGCGGTCGCCCGCGCGCGCGGATCAGCACGGCCGCCGCCCCGGCGGCGAGAACGGGCGCGGCCGAGTAGGTGACGTAGAGGGCCAGTCCGGCCAGCGCGCCCGTCGCCGCCGCCCAGAGCCGCCGCGCGCGTTCGCCGCCGGCCTGGACGGCGCGCGTGCCCAGCCAGCCGACCGCGCCGAGAAGGGCCATCGCCTCGGCGTGGTCCCCCTTGGCGATCAGCGCCGTGCGCACGAGCAGCGTCGGGGCGAGGATGTAGAGCAGGCCGAACAGGGCGGCCGCGCGCCGGCCGAGCCAGCGGCGGACGACGAGGAGCCAGAAGAGCCCGCCGGCGACGGTGATGAGCAGAGGGATCAGCTTGAAGGCGAGGTATCCGGAGCCGAGAAGCCCCTGCACCGGCATCGCGACGCAGGCGATCAGCAGGCTGCCGCTGCCGTAGGGCATGAAGCGATAGATCTCGGCGGGGAGGCCGAGATCCATGCGCATCGCCTGGGCGGCGGTGTTCGTGTAGAGCTCCTCGCGGTCGTAGAGCGGCCGCTCGGGCAGCGTTCCCCCGGGACGCGCCGCACTCTCGACCAGGCTCATGGCGCGCTCCTGGGCGGGGTCCATCGCCCCCAGCAGGAAGGCGACGCGCAGGAGCACGAGGAGCGCCGCGAAGAGCGCCGGCCCGGAGAGCCGGTCGAGGAGAGGCTCGCGCGGGGGCCTGATCAAGGGCGCAGCTCCTCCAGCCGCCGGACCTGCTCGCCGGTTAGCCGCTGCACGCGCCCGAGCTGGTGGGCGGCGGCCACGATCCGCGCGCAGTGCTCGAGCTTCTCCATTCGCAGGCAGGCCTGGCGCAGCGTCGCGCCCACGGTCACGGCGCCGTGGCGGTCCAGGAGCAGCGCGTCGTGCCGGCGGATCAGCGGGCGGATCGCCGCGGCCCCCTCGGGCGAGGAGGGCGTCGCGTAGGGTGCCGTGGGGATCGACCCGAGCAGGACGACGACCTCGGGCAGGACCGGCGCGTCCAGCGCCAGTCCGGCGACCGTCAGCGCGGTGGCCAGCGGCGGGTGGGCGTGGACGACGGCGCCGATGTCGGGCCTCTCGCCGTAGGCGGCGAGGTGGAGCGCCCACTCGCTGGTCGGGCGCGCGGCAGCGGCGGGGGTTGCCGCCCGCCCACCCTGATCGGAGCGGCCCGCGGCCTCGCGTACCTGCTCCGCCGTCGCGCCCGCGGACGCTTCCGTCGCGTCCAGCGCCACAACCTCGACGAGGAGCAGATCGGCGGGCCGCAGCTCGCCCAGGCAGCAGCCCGCCGGCGTGACCAGCCAGCCGCCGCCGGGCAGCCGCGCGCTCAGGTTGCCGTCGGTGGCCGCGACGAGCCGCAGACCGTGGAGCCGGCGCCCCGCGGCGGCCATCTCCTCGCGTAGCGATCGTTCGGCGTTCACGTCGAGCGCCCCTCGCGCTCTCCCGCCGCGAGCGGCCGCGCGCGCCCGGTCGTCCGCCCCTCCGGGGGCGCCGCGGCCTCGGCGAGGATCCTGACCCCGGAGCTCGTCCCGATCCGCGTCGCCCCCGCGGCGACCATCCTCCGGACGTCGTCCGCCGTGCGGATGCCGCCGGAGGCCTTGACGCCCAGCCCCGCGCCGCGCACTTCGGCGGCGAGCAGGGCGACGTCGGCCTCGGTCGCCCCGCCCGGGCCGAAGCCGGTGGAGGTCTTGACGAAGTGGGCGCCCGCGCGGCAGGCGAGCCGGCAGCCGAGACGCTTCTCGTCGTCGTCGAGAAGCGCCGTCTCGAGGATGACCTTGCAGAGCGCGCCGCCGGCCCGGCAGGCGCCGGTGACCGCCTCGATGTCGCCCAGCAGCGCCCCTTCGTCCCGCTCCTTCAGGGCGCCGATGTGCAGGACCATGTCGATCTCGCCGGCGCCCGCCGCGATCGCGCCGCGCGCCTCGAAGGCCTTGCTCTCCGGGGGGGAGGCGCCCAGCGGGAAGCCGACCACGGCGCAGACCCGGGCGGTGCCGCTCAGCGCGTCGCGGGCGAGCGGGACCCAGACCGGGTTTACGCAGACGGCGAAGAAGCGATGCTCGCGCGCCTCGTCGCAGAGGCGGCGGATGTCGCCCGCCGTCGCGTCGGGCCGGAGCAGCGTGTGATCGATGAGCGCCGCCAGGGCCGTCCCTGGGAGCTCAGGCCGGGAACCGCTCATGGACGCTCTCTCCTCCGGTCGCGGATCGGGGACCGGGCCCCGCGGCGGCGGACAGCCGCCCGCGCCGCGTCCCAGAGTGATCGGCGACGAAGGGGCGAGCGTCAAGCGCCATCTCGCCCGCCCCCCGTCGCCGCGGGCACTTCCGGGGGCGGGCGGCGCGGCAGGGTCTCCCGGCGCCCCCGCGCGCGATCGCGGATCGTCCCGCGCTACTCGGCCCAGACGACGCGGCGGGCGATCGAGGTCTCTCCCGCCCGCAAGCGGACGAAGTAGACGCCGGCGGCGAGGTCGCCGCGGGTGAGCGCGAGCGCGTGCTCTCCTCTGGCGTGGGGCCCGCGGGCCAGCGTGCGCAGGCGGCGGCCTTGCGGGTCGAAGAGCCCGACGTCGAGCGCCGTTTCGCTCGGCAGC
>VGIY01000120.1 GCA_016867695.1 Candidatus Eiseniibacteriota bacterium
AGCCGCCCGATCCGCTCGTCGGGGATCCCCGTGCCGGTGTCGCGCACCTCGAAGCGCACGGTGGCCTCCTGGGCCTTCTCGTCGGCGACCGTCACGCAGACCGTGACCTGCCCCTCGTCGGTGAAGCGGATCGCGTTCATGATCAGGCTGAAGAGCACCTGGCGCAGCCGCGACGGGTCGCCGAGCACGCGCGCGGGCAGCTCGGGGTCCAGGCCGACGAAGAAGGCGATGCCCTTGAAGAGGGCGTGATTCGTCATCAGCGAGGCCGCGCGCTGGATGCACTCGCGCACATCGAAGGCGACGGAAGGGGAGTCGGACTTGCCGGCCTGCATTCTCGGGCACCTCGAGGACGTCGCTTCGGGTCCGCCGCGCCGCGCGCGCCGATGCTGTCGGGAGAGTTCGCGCACCCATGCCTCCACCGGGAGGCATCGGCACGGCTCTCCGGCATCCCCACCATCGGCGCACAGCACGACGGGCCCGAGCCCGCGCGCTCGCGCCGGACGGTCGACAATCCTCAAAGGTATTCTACACCTTGGGGGTCCGTTTGCGCCAGTCTGAACTCAATCTGACGAAGTACGCTATCTAGAAGAAGGAATGCTGGTTCCGCGCTCCGCGGAAGACCCCCCCGAAGGACATCCGCGTTGACACTCCGGTCGCGTGTGCGGGATAATCCCACCGGCTCCCGGGAGCTGAAGCTCTGTTCCAACGTGCCCCGATCGAGTGTGGAGTACGGAGCATGCAGCGGAACCTCGGCAGCGCGCGTCTCCTGCAAGCGGCGCCCGTCGCTCCGGCCGAAGGCACGGGTCCGTCCGGCCCGTTCATGCCCGCCGGGTCGGCCATGCCCGCCGCCGCGTCGCGCCCGAGGCGCCCGGCGGCGGAATCCGATGCCCCCTTCACAGCCACCGTGAACCCCTGCCACTCGTGGAGGAGAACATGAAAGCAGTCCTGGTCCTGACCATGCTGGCGGCAGGCCTGGCGCTCGCGCCCGGCCCGGCCGTGGCGGACGGCTCCTACTGCTGCTCCGACGACGCCACCGTGTCCCTCTCGATCGAGACCTACTGCGACGTGCACTTCCTGGACGGCGCCGCCGCGTTCTCGATCCAGGTGGCCAACGGCGCGACCGAAGGGGAGGCTACCCAGCCCTTCTTCGCCGGCGCCAACTGCTGCGTCTGGCTGGACAGCGAGCTGACGCCCCCGATCGGGGCGCCCGGCCTCTGGAGCTGCGAGATCGACGGCGTCCCCTCGGGCACGCACATCCAGTTCGGTCCCGGCATCTACGACGGGCCGGCGCAAGCCACGGTGCGGGTCGGGGGGCTCGATCCCTTCCAGACGCCCGCCGGCCAGTACCAGGGCGGCGTGATGACGCTGACGCTGCAGGTCGACCCGTAGCCTCTCGGCCTGGCGGATCGCCTCGCCGGCTCGCCCGCGCGGACCGCTTCCGGGCACGCTTCCGTCTGCGCGCGCCCGCTCGCATGACGCGCGGCCGGGGCCGCCGGTCGCCCTCTCGATCGGCGCGCCCCTCCGGCGAGCTTCTACACGGGGGAGCGATGCTCGACCCATCGAGCGCGGGAGCCCGCGCGCGCCGCCGGCCGCCGCGGGCGGTGCTGTTTTTCGCCGCGGCGATCCTCGCCCAGGCGCCTGCGCCGGGGCAGGGATTCCTGGTCAAGCCGATGATCCTGGAGATCAAGGCCCGGCCGGGGAGCACGATCGAGCAGGCGCTCGAGGTGCGCAACGCCGAGGCCGCGGCGGCCACGATCGCCGTAACCGCCATGGGACTGGCGCAAGGAAACAACGGCGCATGGCGGGCGGTACCGGGCGCGGGGGCATCCGCCGGCGGGGGCGGGGCGGCCCCGAGTTGCCTGGAGTGGTTGTCGCTGCCCGCCGCCGAGTTCGCCGTCGGGCCGCTGCAGACCGTGCGCCCGGCGCTCGTCTTCCGGGTGCCGCTGGACGCCAGCGGGACGCACGGCGCCGCGCTCCTGGTCGAGAGCCGCCCGCGGGCGGCGCCGGGGGCCCTCGCGCTGGTCGTGCGCTTCCTGATCCCGGTCCTCATCGATGTCCAGGGCACCGCGGCCCAGCGCCGCGTGGAGTGCCTGGATGCCCGCCTGGAGCGCGAAGGCGACGGCGGGGAGGCCTCCGGCGCCTCGGTCGTGCTCGATCTGGCCAACACGGGGCAGACGCTGGCCCTCCTGGGCGGTCAGGTGGCGGTGCTCCATCAGCAGGGCGGCGAGCGCTGGCTGCCGGTGACGGAGGTCGAGGTCGAGGAGACGCGGATCATCCCGGGCGCGAGCTTCCCGCTGCGGATCGATCTCGAGAGGAGCCTGCCGCCGGGCACCTATCGCCTGGAAGCGATGGTGACCGTCGACGGGCAGCCGGTGAAGCCGCTGCGCCGGGAGCTTGCCTTCGCCGGCGATCCGCGAGCCGCGTTGCTCCCCGGGGATGCCGAGCTGCTTCTCGATCCGTCGCTGCTCGAGGTCGCCGGAGCCGCCGGCGCGGTGCGGCGGGCGATCCTGACCGTGCGCAACCCCGGCTCCGAGGCGCTGGACATCGCCTGCTCGCTGCGCCGCCCTGCCGCGCTGGGCGGCGTCAGGCTCGGCGAGACGCTCGGCGAGGAGTACTCCTGTCACGCCTGGACCACGCTCTCGCCGGAGCGGTTCACGCTGCCCGCCGGCGGCCAGCGCCAGATCACGCTGCAGCTCGCCTACCCGCGCGAGGGGGGGCTGAAGCCGAGTTCCTTCGCCACGCTCGAGCTGGCCGCGAGCCGCCCCGGAGGGCAACGCGCCGGTTCCGCCGCGGCGCTCGTCGTGGCGCGCGACACGCGCCAGCGCGCGCTGTCCCGCCTGCAGCCGGCGGGGCTGTCGATCGCCCGGGAGAGCTCCGGCCGCTACGCGATCGTCGCCGCCTTCGCCAACACGGGCGAGACGCCGCTCGAGCCGACCTGCCAAGGGCACCTGTCCGGCGGCAGCGGCGTGCGGGGTCTGGGATCGATCAAACTCACGCGCCGGGCGGGGATCGTGCTGCCGCTCGAGACCGCGCGCTTCAGCGGATACCTCGAGGTCGGCGGCATCGAGCCGGGCCTCTACATCGTGACGGCGACAGCCGACTGCGACGGCGAACCAGTCGAGCAGTCCCTGCCGCTGCGGGTCAGCGACGGCGCCGGCGAACGCCTGGTCGAGGTCGTCCGCGGGGCGCAGTAGGAGGAGGGATATCATGCGCGCGAGCCATGCCCGTTGCGCGCCGCTCCCGGCAGGGGCGGCTCCGGCCATCCTGGCCCTGCTCCTCGCGGCGGCGGTCTGCACCGCCCATGCCGACGAGGCGCTGCCCGGGCAATCGCGGGCCCAGGCGTCGGTGACGCTCGTCATCCAGGCGCCCGCTCCCACCAAGCCGCCCAGGGAGTATGTGATCGCCGACATCCCCGGCGGGGGCGGCGGCTGGGACGGGGGCACGCAGTACTTCTTCAGCCTCCCCCCCGATCTTCCCGTGACCGGGGCCATCGCCGAGGTCATCGAGGCGCGGGGGCCCGACGGCGCGCCGGAGGAGGGCCGCCTCTGGATCCGCGCGAGCGAAGCCGAAGGCCCCTTCGCGCGTCTCGACCGGGCCGTGGCGCTAGACGCGCGATCGGGGCCGACGGATCAGGGCGACGGCGTGGCTCTCGAGTTCGCCTTCCGCACGGGCTGGCTCGATCCCGCCGGCCGCTACACGCTGCTCGTGGCGCTCCGCCCGCTGGAGGCGACCGGCGCCGGCGGGATCGGGGAGTCGGCGGCGGCGGTGCCTGCGGATGTCGCCGCGGGAGAGGCGCAGTTCGTCCGGCTCCTGGCCGATGTGCCGGAGCTCATCTCGGTGTCGCTGTCGCGCCGGGAGCTCGAGTTCGTGCTGGCGGAGGGGGCCGGCGATCGCTCCACGGTCTGCGACCTGCGCATCACCGTGTCGACCAACGCGCGCAAGTGGGACGTGCGCTGCGCGGCCGAGCCGGTGTTGACGCCCGCGGGGGAAGTCGTCGCCCCGGAGCGCTTGGAGTGGGCGCGCGACGCCGTCGGCGGATGGCCCGCCGCGAGGGGGCCGCTGTCCGGCGAGACGATCATCCTCGCCGGGGATCGTCCGGTGGAGGGGCTCGAGGTGCCGCTGCGCCTCACGCTGCGTCCGCTCCCCGGGGACGGCCCGGGCACCTACAGGGGCAAGGTCTCCGTCGTCGGCGTCACCGGCGCCTGAGAGACTTGGGGGGGCCGAAGGGTTTGAGAGGTCCCGAGAGGCCTGCACGACCTAGAGGTCGTCGAAGAGCGCCGGGTCGATGAGGATGTGCGGCGTGACCAGGATCACGACCTCGGCGTCTTCCCTCTCCGTCGTCGTGTGACTGAAGAGCCAGTCTCCGAGCAGCGGGATGTCGGAGAGCAGCGGGATGCCGTTCCTCGTCTTCGACCGGCGCTCGAAGACCAGCCCGCCGATGCCGAACATCTGTCCGTTGGGCACTCTCACCTGGCTCTCCGCCGAGCGGACGCTGGTCACGGGCAGGTCGTTCGTCCCCGCGCCGGCGACGTCGCTCACCTCGGCCGCCACCTTGAGCAGGACCTCGCCCGTGTCGCCGACGTAGGGCGTGATCCGCAGCGAGATGCCCGTGTCGATCTTCTCCAGCGTAACGTAGGGGAAGTTGACATTGCCGCGGACGAGCGAGTAGTAGGCCTCCTTGACGATGCGGATGGAGGCCTCGCGCCCGTCCTGCGTGGTGACCCGCGGGTTGGCGCGCACCTCCGCCCGGCCTGCGGCGGCGAGCACGCGAAGCGCCCCGCGCAGGTCGTAGCGCATGTCCTTGTGCCGCCGGCCGGGCTTGAGGATCCGGCCGATCAGCGCCGAGTCGGCCAGCGCCGGCAGGATCCGCGAGACGCTGAAGACGGCGTTGTCGCGCGTGCCGCTCCAGTCCCAGTCGAGCCCCACGGCGCGGCGGGCCTCGGAGTTCATCTCGACGATCAGCGCCTCGATCATCACCTGCGGCGCCGGGCGGTCGAGCGCGGCGACGTCGCGCTCGAAGGCGGCGACGATGCCCGGCGGGGCGGTGACGGCCAGCACGTTCGATTCGGCGTCGGCGCGCGCGTAGCTCTGGTAGTAGGGGGGCAGCGAGCGCATCACCTCGACGGCCGTGCGGTGGCGGAGGGCGACCGCCTTGGTCATGGTGAAGAGGGGGTAGGAGGGGCTCTCCGCGATCGGCGCGCCCACCAGGTAGTAGCCGTCCATTCGACGATAGGCGAGGCCGAGCGGCGTGAGCAGCCGGTCGAGGCAGCTCTCGAGCGGGAGGTTCTGGAACTCGGCGGTCACGTAGCCCCGCACCAGCGCGTCGGAGATGATGCTCACCCCGGTCTGCGCGGAGATGTCCATCAGCGCCTGGCGGATATCGGTCTCATAGAAGACATTGGAGACGAGCGGTCCGGCGTCCCCCGCCGCCGGTCCGCCGGACCCCGGCGCGTCGCGCGGGGCGGTCGCCTGCCCGCTCCGCGCCGGCGAGGCCGTCTCCCGGGGATCGTCCGCCGCAGCGCTGCCCGCCCGGGAATCGATCGCCCCTCGGAGCGAGTCGAGGTCGGCGAAGCGCGCGGAGCAGCGCGGGTAGTGCCGGCGCAGGAGATCGAGGCAGCGCTGCGCCCGGGCGAAGTCCCTCGCCGAAGCGCGCGCCCTGCCCAGCCAGTAAAGGACTTCATCCATCCGGTAGTACGAGTAGTGGGCGCGGCCCAGGTCGCGCAGGCTGCGGCCGGCGGCCTCGGGGTGTCCGGAGCTCCAGAGCTCGACGGCCCGCAGCAGCACGGAATCGGCGAGGGCGGACGAGCTGCCCGGATCCTGGAGGCGAGGCGCGGGCGGCCGCGAGCAGGAGAGGCTCGCGGCCGCGAGAGCGACCACGACGACCGCGGCGACCAGGGGCGCCAGGGCGACCGGCGGGGCGGGCGCGAACGGCCCGCGCGGCATCCGCTTCATGCAGCCTCCTCGGGGGCCCTCAATCGGGGCCCTGCCGGCAGTCGAACAGCGCCTCCCGCCGCGCCCCGGCGCTCGCCGGCTGCTCGCGGACCTGGACGTCGGCGATCAGGCGGAAGTCCCCCTTGTCGAGATAGGGCATGGCCATGCGGAACTCGCGCGCCGTTCCGGGGGCGACGAGCACGCCGCCGCCCAGCGGCAGCGTCTGGATGCGCTGGCGCGTCGCCGCCCGCTCCACCCAGAGGCTGCCGGAGATGAGCGCCACGCGGCCGCCGGCGTTGCGCAGCCGCAGCAGAACGGCCGTCGGGTTGAGCGCGGGATCGGGGCGCACGACATCCAGGCGCTCGATCTCGATCCTCGGCGGCGGCGCTCCCGCCGGCACGGCGAAGACGGGGACGCCGATGTCGACCTCGGAGGCCCAGCCGCTCTCGTCCCACCCGGCCCGGCCGGTCAGGCGCACGCCGCGCAGGCCGGGGGCCTCCTCGCCGGCCGTTTCGGGCCGGCGCACCTCGATGAGCAGCGGCGCGGCCGAGCGGGGCTGCAGGACGAGCGAGGCGGCCGGCAGGCGCACCCACTGACCGGTCGTGTCGGCCGTCTCGGTGAAGGTGAGGAAGCCGTTCAGCTCCTGGCGCACTTCGGCCACGGCGGCGCGCAGCGTGACCGCCGTCGTGTCGGCATTCTGGACGCGGATCGAAACGCTGCGGCTGGCGCCGGCAGGCAGGGCGACCTCGACATACTCGGGCTGGACGCGCAGGTCGAGGTCGAACTCGGCCCGCTCGACGAACGAACCCTTGACGGCGGCGACCGTCCCCTGCGCCGGGACGCGGATGTCGAACGACGACTGCGTGCGCCAGGTCCCGGCGAGCAGCAGGCGGGCGACGGCCCGGTAGTCGCCGGACGGCGGGGGCTCGGCCAGCGGGCAGGAGACCGTCACCGACAGGCCGGGGTAGACCATGATCGGGTTGCCGCTGTCGCGCACCGGGATCGCGACGCGCAGCGGCCAGCCCCGCGAGCCGCGATACAGAAGGATGTCGCCCTCGAGCGGCGACTTGGCCGTGCCGCTGTTGCGCACCTCCAGGATCAGCCCCGGCCCGCCGGAGTGGAGCCAGGGGTCGTAGACGAGCGAGCGGGCGGCGAGCTCCAGGGCCAGGCGGCCGGGCACGGAGATCTCCACGCGCAGGGCGATCGCCGGCTCGAGCATCACCGCGATGCGCTGGTCGCTCCGCTCCGCGATCCGCTTGACGCGGATGTAGCCGAAGTACTCGCCGGTGGCGTCGGCGGGGATCGAGACGGAGAAGGGCACGGTCCGGCTGCGCGCTCCGGCGGATATCGCCACGCGGCTCTCGAGCCGGATCCAGCCGGCGCAGGAGCGGGCTCCCTCGCCGCGGGGCACGAGCTGCTCCTCGCCCGCCGGCGTCAGGCCCAGGTCGAAGGCCTCGCAGTCGTAGGCCGAGGGCTGGGGCGGTCCCTCGACGACGATGACCAACTCGCTGTCGATCGTCTGTCCCGGCCGCCCCGAGAGGGCCCGCGAATCCATGCTGACCGCGAAGCCGACGCGCTCCGGCTCCTGGGCCGCCGCGTCGGGGATCGACGCCGCCCCGCAGAGGAGGAGCGACAGGATGGCGCAGGAGATC
>VGIY01000121.1 GCA_016867695.1 Candidatus Eiseniibacteriota bacterium
CGCGCCGGGTCCCGCTCGAGAGCGACGCCGCGGCCGAGTGGGCGGACAGGGTCTGGATGAAGGGCGTTCTCGACCCCGAGCGCGTGCGCGATCGCGTCGAGATCGTGGCCACCGGCGACAGCACGACGATGCCCGAAATCCCCATCCCTCCCCTGCCGGAGGAGGCGCTGCAGGCGCCGGCGCGCTTCCGGATCCGCTACGGAGAGGGCGTCTCGATCGAGATCCGCAATGTCAGCGGAGCGGGGGCGCTGGCGAAGAAGCCTCCGTTCTGGCAGGCGCTCTGGGCGCCGATCCGCCGGGCGCTGACCGAGCGCGCCGCCGCGCGGCACGAGTCCGTGCGCCTGGTGCTGCAACTCGAGGACGAGGACGCCGCGGCGCTCTACCGCTCGCTGCCGCCCGACACCCACTTCATGGTCCTCTACGAGTAGGACGGGCCGCTTCCCCGCGGCGTCAACGCACGAGGGCGACGCGCTGCACGCTGCGCCCCGAGGCCGTGCGCAGAAGGGCGAAGTAGACGCCCGCGGGCACGGGGCTGCCGGAGTCATCGGCGCCGGTCCAGCGCACCGAGTGGGCGCCGGCCGCCGCCGGGCCGCGGCGCAGCGCCGCCACCAGCCGGCCGGAGGCATCGATGATCTCGACCGCCGCATCGCCCGGTCCGGCCATCCGGAAGCCCAGCGCGGTCCGGCCGGGCGCCGGATTGGGGCCGATCTCGAGGCGAGGCCCCTCGCGCTGCGCCAGCGGCGGCGCGCCGGCGCCGCCCGGCAGGAGCGGGCTGAGGCCCATGAAGGCCAGGTAGTTGGAGACCCAGGTCTGGTCCTGGTCGTCGTTGTCCTCGGGACGCGCCGGGATCCCGCCGTCGTTGTCCCCGTCCTCCAGCACCAGTTCCTCGGTCAGCGACAGGTGCACGCCGAGGTGGAAGGGGTCGTCGAGCGCCTCGCCGACCGCGCGGTGGCCGAGCGCGTACCAGCCGTTCCAGGCGTTGGTGAACTGGCCGGGCGTGGCCGTCAGGTCCATCTCGTCCTTGTAGAGGGCGAGCCAGGCCGCCGCCTCACCCGGGTACTCGGCGAAGTAGGAGGCCAGCAGGCCCCACATCGTCGCCCCGCCCGACATGGCCCACTCCTCGATGGCCAGGATGCTCGGCGCCGCCTCGACCCAGGGCTTGACCCGATCCCGAGCGTGGGCGAGCGCGCCCTCGCGCCAGGAGGCGTTGTCGTCGAACAGGCCGCGGATGTAGAGATTGCCCGCCGCCCAGGAGAGGACCGGCGGGTTCACCCGATCGTTGAACATCGGGCCGCTCATGTCGAGGTAGTGGTCGCGGATGTAGTCGCCGCAGGCGTCGCCGTAGGCGAGATAGGTGTCGTCGCCGTACACCTGCCGGAACTTCAGTTCCGCGCAGGCCGCCCACCCGCAGTTGTACATCCGGTAGTAGCCGGTGCTGGGGAGCGATCCCCCCTCCTCGGCGTAGGCGGGATGGAGCAGGGAGTAGGCGAACGCGCGGATGATGTTGTCGAAGTACTGATCGTCGCCGGTCAGCTCGTAGTAGCGCGACCAGACCCAGATCGCCTCCGAGGTGTTGTCGGTCTGGATGATGTCGGGCAGATGCTCCCCTTCGCGGATGCCGCCGTGGTTGGGATCACCGGGTCGATTCACCTGCCAGACGGAGAGGAACTCGGCGATCAACCCGAAGACCGCCAGGTAGTCGGTGTCGCGCAGCTCGCCGCGCGCCGCCGCCGCGCTGAGCGCGCGCGCCGCCGCCGAGCGCAGGACCTCGGACTCCGGCGCCGACCGGGCGCCGTCGGCGGCCCTGCCCGCAACCTCGTCGGGGCCCCAGTAGGGCGTGCCCCGGGCGAGCGAAGCGGCGAGAAGCGACAGAACCAGGAGCGCGGCGGCGGGAACGAGAGCGCGGCGGGTCATGGGCAGCCTCCCCGGTGATGGACCCCGATGCGCCTTCAGTCTATCGCTCGGGCGCCCCCGCCGGCAAGCCCGCCGGCCTCCGGGCGGCATCCGGGCGACCTGGTGGCGTCCGGGCAGTTAGCCTCCGGGCGGCATCCGGGGCAGCCTAGCGTCCGCGCCCCCGACCCGGCTTCATCACCGCGCCCATCCCCCTTCGGCCGTCGATGACCACCTCCAGCGGCTCTTCGAAGCGCAGGTGGCGCACCCTCGGGCTCTCGGAGAACGCCGGCTGCGTCTCGAGCCAGGCCTCGTCCAGGAAGTCCCCGAACGCAACGGCGGGCGGGGCGCCCTCAACCGACGCCGCCTCGACCGCCCCTCTCCCGTCGCCGGCCTGCTCGCCGGCCGGCTCGCCGGCCGGCTCGCCGCCCCCGGTCTCGCCGAGCGTGAAGTAGCCGATGCCGAAGGAGGTGATGTTCTGGAAGAAGTGGCTGCCCTGCGACGGCTCGACGCGCATGTCGGCCAGCGGCGCCTCGACGACGCAGCGCACGCCGGAGATCTGCGTCCAGCGCACGGGGATGCCCAGCCAGGGATCGGCGCTGCCCCAGCGCCCCGGGCCGATTAGCAGGAAGGGCCGCTGTTCGCGCCGCAGGCGGGCGTTGATCGCGCCGATCTCCCCGGCCACGGCGACCGTCTCGCGCCGGTCGAAAGCCTGCGCCGGCACATAGACGACGTCGCGGATCCCCTCGAGCCGCCCATGCCCGAGCGCTCGCCTGGAGGCGCAGATCGTCTCCGCGCGGCGGATGTCGCCCAGATCGACCTCCCGCCCCGGGGCCCCCATCACCAGCGGCCGGACCTGCAGGAAGGCGAACTCGTGCGCCTGGCCGGCGGCGGAGCGCAGCAGCGCGGCGAACTCGATCTCGATGTGGCAGGAGAGGCCGCCGCGGCCGAGGTCCATGAGGAAGCGCAGCACCGCCGGCAGGGGATAGTGGTCGGCGGAGGTGAACCCGGCCATCGTGATCAGCCGCATGCCGGAGCGGTGCGTGCCCGGATAGACGGCGTCGTTCTCGGGCGAGTAGACCGACCCGGCCGCGGCCAGCGTGCCGTGCCTGGCGGCGGCCTCGGCGTCGAGCCGGACCAGGTTGGCGTCGGGCGGGTCGTCGGCCGTGGCCACCGGGGCGGGGCGCGAGAGGTCGAGGGCGTAGAACTCGCGCTGCGAGTTCTCCAGGAAGTCCTCGCTCGAGGCGAACTGGTGCAGCCGCCGCGGCTGCGCGGGGGAGAAGCGCACGCAGCGCCCCCCGTCGACGACGATGCGGCCGAGCCCGAGGGCCACCGAGGCGACGCCGTCCTCGGAGCGCAGGGGCGGCATGGGATAGTAGTCGTAGGAGCGCCCGACTCCGGCCGCGTCCGGATAGAGATAGGACCCGTGGCGGCGCCCGACGATCTGCTGGATGACGACCGCCATCTTCTCTTCCTCGAGCCGGTTCGGCGTCGACTCGATGTAGCTCTTCGAATCGGCGCAGTAGGTCGAGGCGTAGACCAGGCGAATCGCGCGGCAGAGATCGTCCAGCCTGCGCGACGGGTCGGGATCGTTGTTCGGCAGCATGTAGGTGCGGTAGATCCCGGCGAAGGGCTGGTGGGAGGAGTCCTCGAGCAGGCTCGAGGAGCGCACCGCCAGCGGGTAGTCGACGCGCGCCAGGAAGGCGCGCAGCGCCTCGACCGTGTCGGCCGGCAGGTCGGCCTCGAGGAAGGCGTGGCGGATGGCCCGATCGTCCGGCTCCTGCAGCGCGAACGCGGTCAATCCCGCGCCGGCCATGAAGCGGTCGAAGGCGTCGGTGGCGACGACCGCCGTCGGCGGCACCTGGATGCGCACGTCGGGGAGCCGCGAGGCGATGTCGTAGGAGTCGAAGAGCCAGTGGATGAAGGCGAGCCCGCGCCCCTTGCCCCCCAGCGACCCGCCGCCGATCCGCGTGAAGCGGGTCGTGGCGTCGAAGGTCTCGCCGGAGAACTCGGCCACGAGGCCTCCGTGCCGCTGCCCGCGGTGCTCCTCGAGAACCGCCAGCAGGTACCCGCGCACGGCGGCCGCCGAGCCAAACTCCTCGAAGCGGCGAGGACGAAGCGCCTTGGCCAGGTCGAACTCGGTGCGCGCCATCAGCCAGGTGGAGAAGTCGTTGCGCCCGGCGTGGTGGAGGAGCGAGTCGTCGGGCACCCGGCCCAGGGCGGCCACCATGCCGCGCAGGTCCTTGGCCGTCGTCACCAGGCTCCCGTCCGGCCGGCGGAAGACGAAGTCGCCGAAGCCGAGGTCGTCGCGCAGGAATCGGCGGACGCCGCTGAGCAGCGTCGGCGAGTCCTTGGCCAGAAAGGCGGCTCCGAGACGGAGCGCCGCCTCGCGGTTCTCCGGCTCCGAGGACTGCATCAGCACCGGGACGTCGGCATCGGCCATCCTGACCATGCCGATGAAGCGCCGGCCCGCCTCGCCGTCGGGCTCGCCCCCCCGCGGAAAGCGCGCGTCGACGATCACGCCGAGGATGTGCTCGCGATGGCGGTCGAAGAGCGCGGCCCCCTCTTCGTAGCTGGCGGCCAGCAGGATCTTCGGCCGGGCGCGCATGCGCAGGAGCCGCTCCATGCGGTTGACCGTCTCGGCCATGAGCTCCTGCGTCTGCTCCATGATCTCCGTGTAGAGCAGCGGCAGGTAGGACGAGTAGAAGCGGGCCGAGTCCTCGACCAGCAAGATGCACTTGACCCCGGCGATCTCGGCGTCGTGCCCGGCGTTCATGCCGTCCTCGACCAGCTTGATGATCGCCAGGAAGAGCGCCGTGTCTCCCTGCCAGACGAAGATGCGGTCGACGCAGCAGGAGGTGTCCCGCTCCTCCAGCAGAGAGAGCTCGCGCGTGTCGTAGGCGAGGAGGAAGAGCGGCAGGTCGGGGCGGATCGCCTTCACCGCGCGCCCGAAGTCGAGGATGTCCATGCCGCCCACGCGGGGCATGGAGATGACCAGGTCGGGCGGGTTCTCGCGGACGCGGGCGATCGCCTCCTCGGCGGTCGACACCCGCTCGATCGAGGGCGTGTAGTTCAGATTCAGCTCGACGTACTGGGAGAAGAGCATCTCGGTCAGGTTGCCGTCTTCCTGGAAGGTGAAGGAGTCGTAGAGGCTGGAGACGACGAGGATCTGGCGCACCTGCCAGGGCATGAGCTCCGCGTAGGAGACGCGGCGGCGCAGCCGGCCGCCGGCGATGTCCTCCAGCGAGCGGGATTCCAAGATCGCACCTCCCTCCAGCAAGGCTCGGAGCGCGCGCGGGCCGGCAGCGGCCGCGAGCGGGACGGCCGAGGCCGCGAGCGGGACGGGGCGCCTCCGCGCCCCTCAGCGCTCCTCCCCCTCCGTGGCCAGCTCGAAGGTCCGCCGCACGAGCGGATCGAACTCGTCCTCCATCCGCAGGCGCACGAGACGGGATGTCTCCGCGTCTCCCAGCCGCAGCAGCGCCTCCACCGCAGAGGCGCGCGCCGCGGGCAGCGTCTCGTCGATCGGCCGCTCGAGCTCCGCCAGAAGCGCCCGGCGCGCCGCGGCCCGGGCGGTGAGCGCACGCGCGTCGCTGCTGTCGCGCAGCGCGACGGCCAGCGCGCCGAGCGTGCGCATCTTGGCGACGCGGTGCTCCCCCGCCTGACCGAGCGAGGCGCACAGCGGCGCGATGCCCGCGGCGCCGAAGCGCCGGAGCGCGGCCATCGCCGCCGCGCGCACCGTCAGCAGCGGGTCCGAGAGCCGGGCCACGAGCGCGGGTACCGCCAGGGTGTCGAGCAGCCCCGCCGCCGCGTCGCTGGCCGCGATCCGGCGGCGCTCTTCTCCGTCGGCAATGAAGGGGCGCACCGCCTCCGCGCCCGCGCGATCGCCGATCTGGCCGAGCGCGCCGATCGCTCGCGTCCAGACCCGCTCCTGGCGCCGGTCGGAGAGCATGCCGGCGAGCGCGGGCGCCGCCGGACGCCAGCGCATCTCCCCCAGCAGGGCGATCGCGTTGCGGCGCACCTGCTCGTCGGGGTCGTCGAGGCGCGGGAGGATGCGCGCGGCGAAGGCGTCGGGGTGGGCCTGGGCCACGGCGGCGATGGCCCGGAACTCGAGCCCGTCCTTGGTCGCCAGCTTGGCAGCGACGACGTAGTCGACCGCCTCTTCGCCCCGAGCCAGGAGCGCCGCTCGCGCGCGCGCCACTTTCTCCCGCGCGCTGCCCACTTCCCACAGCGAGGCGGTCTCGAAGAGCTCCGGCACGGCGCGCAGGGAGTCCTCGCCCGTCAGGACGATCTCCGGCACGACCTCGCCGGGCAGCTCGACGTCGCGATCGAGATCGATGCCGATGGCGTTCAGGTCGCTCATCCAGACCTTGCCGTCGCCTCCCGCGGCGCCGCGGGGATACGTGTCGCGCCCTTCGAGATCGAGGAACACCGCCGCCCCGGCGAAGCCGCGCGCCCAGGTCAGGCAGCCCTGGCCGACGCCGGGCGTCGCGTAGACGTCGTTGCCCATGGCGTCGATGAAGACGGCCGTCGAGTTGGTGATGCTCATCCCTTGGCCGTCGCTGACCAGGTAGTAGTCGTCCCCGCCCTCGTCGATCAGCCAGCCGACCGACAGGTCGTGCGCCGTCCCCTGGGTGACGCCCCAGCGGCAAATGTAGTGGTCGTCACCGGCGAGATCCCAGAGCGTGCCGATCGACAGGTGCACGCCCGCGCCCTGAGCGTACTGCGTGGCCTGATAGCGATCGGCTCCGGCGGCGTCGTGGAGCAGGCCGATCGAGTACCAGTAGCTGGTCCCCTGGGCGTAGACCTCGGCGTCGTAGAAGTCGTTGCCCGCCTCGTCGACCAGGATCCCGATCCCGCCGCCGGCGCGGGGGCGAAAGCCGATCGCGAAACCCTGGGACAGCGACTGGAAGTCGTTCGGCCTCAACGGCGCGTGGCGATAGCGGCCGCGGGCCGAGTAGGTGTCGTTGCCGGCCCGGTCGTAGAGCAGCCCGATCCCGAAGGTCGAAGCGAAGCCCTGCCCCTGGCGGGCGCAGACGTAGATGTCGTTCTCGTCGTGGCGCACCGGCACGGCGCCCGTGCCGGGCGCGCGGGTGAGACCCCCCTCGAAGGCCCGGTCCGGATCCGGCGCCGGCCCCGGCGGCGCCTCCGCGGCCGCCAGGGAGACGAGCGCGCCCATGCCGCAGGCGCCCGCGCCTTGGCAGAACGCCCCCGCCTCGAAGTGGTCGCGGCCCGCCCCGTCGAAGAGGAACCCGGCGCCGAAGAAGCCGGCGCCCAGCGAGCCGTCGCCCCCGCGGTAGACGTCGTCGCCCGAGAGGTCGATCAGCGCGGCGACGCCCAGGAGCGCGCCGCCGATGGCGTAGTCGCGGCCGAGGCCTTCGTAGACGTCGTTCCCCGCCAGATCGACCAGGGCGCCGAAGGGCCGCAGCAGCCAGCCCACCGCGGAGGCGACACGGCCCTGGTAGCGGTCGTCGCCGCCGGGCTCGACCAGGAAGGCGATCTCGCGCAGCGCCTGCTCGGTGTAGAGGTTCGGGCCCGGACCGCCGATGACCAGCGCCCCCCACGGGGTCTCGAAGCGCGCGGCGACCGAGCCGCTCACGCCCGCGAGCGTCAGCCGAGGCTCCGGCAGCGGCGTCGCGGCGATCTCCTCCTGC
>VGIY01000122.1 GCA_016867695.1 Candidatus Eiseniibacteriota bacterium
GGCGGACGCCTTCCAGCCCGTCTTCGAGCCCGCGTTGACCGTCTCGCGAGCGGCCGGCGACATCCAGATCGACGGCCGGCTCGGAGATCCGGGCTGGACCGATGCCGCCCGCGCCGATGGGTTCGCAGAAGTCTCGCCCGGGGAGAACATCGAGCCGCTGGTGGAGACCGAGGCCTATGTCACCTACGACGACGACCACCTCTACGTCGCCTTCGTCTGCGCGGATGACCCGGCCAGGCTGCGCGCGACGATGTGCCAGCGCGACCTGTACGACTCCGACGACGCGATCGGCCTGCAGGTCGACACCTTCGGCGACGCCACCTGGGCCTACGAGTTCTACGTCAACCCCTACGGCATCCAGCGCGACGGGATGTGGACGAGCGTCCACGGCTCGGACTCCGGCTTCGACATGGTCTGGCACTCCGCGGCGCGCGTCACCGAGCGGGGCTACACCGTCGAGCTGGCCGTCCCGCTCTCGGGCATGCGGTTCCCCGACACCGAGGTCCAGGCCTGGCGCGTGAACTTCATCCGCATCCACCCGCGCGAGAGCAACCGCCAGTACTCCTGGGCCGCCTACGATCGCGACGAGCAGTGCATGCCCTGCCAGTGGGGGAGGCTCGCCGGGATCGAGGGCGTGCGCCCCGGCAAGGGGCTCGAGTTCCTGCCGTCGTTCATCGGCTACCAGACGGGGCGGCTGACCGACGTCCTCGATCCGGCCGCCGGCTTCAGGAACGACGACCCGACGGGGGAGCTCTCGCTGGGCGCGAAGTACTCGGTCTCCTCGAATGTCACGGTCGAGGTGGCGGTCAACCCCGACTTCAGCCAGATCGAGGCCGACGCCGCCCAGATCGACGTCAACACGACCATCTTCCAGCGCTACCCGGAGCGCCGGCCCTTCTTCCAGGAGGGCAACGACCTCTTCCGCACGATGTTCAACTCCTTCTACACGCGGATGGTCAACGACCCGGAGTTCGCGGCCAAGAGCACGGCCCGCTGGGGAAGGACGAGACTCGGGCTCCTCGTGGCCCGCGACGAGCACTCGCCCTACATCGTGCCGACCGAGGAGCGCAGCTACAGCGCCGCGCCCGGCCGCTCCACCGTCACGGTGGCGCGCGGGATCCACAGCTTCGGCGACAACTCCCAGGCCGGGTTCATGGCGACTGACCGGCGCTACGACCATGGCGGCAGCGGGACGATCCTCTCGGGGGATTTCAGCCTGCGCCTCTCGAGCGTCTATAGCTGGGTCGGCCAGTTCATCGCCAGCCACAGCGCCGAGCCCGACGACATCGCGGTCAGTCCCGGCAGGACCTTCGACGGCGGACGGCACACGGTCGATCTGGACGGGGAGTCCTACTCGGGCACGGCGCTCATCACGGAGCTCAGGCGGAGGTCGCGGACCTGGAACTTCACGCTGGACTACAACCAGCTCGATCCCACCTACCGCACGCAGACCGGCTACGACCCCTGGAACGACCAGCGGAACGTCTTTCTCTACTCGGGCTACACGCTGCGTCGGGCTGCCGGGCTGATCGAGAGCGTCACGCCGGGGATCTTCGTCGACGGCCGTTGGAACATGGACGGGCGGCGCAAGTGGCAGCACTTCAACGGACAGGTCGATCTCCAGCTCCGCTGGGCGCAGACGCACCTGAACCTCTCCGGGAGCGGGGGCCGGGAGATGTGGGGCGGGGTGGAGTTCGAGAGGCTCTGGGGAACCTCCGTCAACCTGGAGAGCCGGCCGCACGGGGCGGTCGCCTGCGCGGCGGCGGCCCGCCTGGGGCGCGGCCCGGCCTTCAGCACGCTCGGGCTGGGCGAGGAGCGCGGCCTCTCGCTCGCGCTGGAGCTGAAGCCGGTCGACCGGCTGATCCTCGAGCCGACGCTCGACTACATCCGCAGCGAGGATGCCGAAACGGGCGACTTCCTCTTCCGCCAGACGATCGCCCGCGCGCGGCTGCGCCTGCAGGTGAATCCGAGGCTCTCACTGCGCCTGGTGGTCCAGCACTCGGACACGGTCGACCCGCTCTATCGCGGCTACGCGCAGGCGGGCGAGTTCCCCCTCTACCACATGTACTTCGGGAGGAAGTGGGAGATCGATCCGCTCCTGACCTATCGGCTGAACCCGTTCTCGGTCTTCTACCTCGGCTCGACGCATGACTACCGCGACTTCAACGCGGCCCATCCCGAGGAGCCCGCCGACCGGCAGATGACGGAGCGGCAGTTCTTCATGAAGGTCCAGTATCTGGTGCAGGTGTGAGTGGGGGCCGGCCTCGGCTAGCGGTGCGCTTTGGTTCTGCGCGTGGGAATAAGTCTGCCTGGCGGTGCGGTGCGATCGCGTGCTCCGCGGGCGCGGTGAGGTGGGGCGAACCCGCGGCGTCTACCTAGCCACGTGACCCGCGAAGCTGCTTGTAGAGCCGATAGGCCTGGCTACGGGAGATCCCGAGGATGCGCGCGGCCGTTGGAACGTGGCCCTTGGCGACATCGAGCGCATTGCGCAGCAGGCTCTCCGGCCAGTTGCCCTCGGGGTCCTTGGCGAGGATCCGGTGAGGGCTGGGCGATATCGCAGAGGCCCGCCCCGGTGGCGTGACATCCGTGGGAGCGAGGGCCGGATCGCGCCCGGATCCGCCGCCCGAGTCCATCCTGGCGGCGGCGGATCCGGCATCGCCTGAGCTGGCGGGGTGCGACCTGGCCTGCCCCTGGCCATGCGACCCGTCGTGCCACCCGAGCCCGGCGCGGTTCTGAATCCTCGCGCGTGCTGCGGCTGCACCCCGCGCGCGCAGCAGGGGAATCGACCGGGAGACGACGTGACTGAGCTCCCGCACGTTGCCGGGCCACGGACGCTGGCGCAGTTCTCGCAGGACCTCCGGAGTGAATACGGTCTCGCGATCCTCAGGCGCGCCGCCCGCTCTCAGCCAGAGCGCCTCGATCAGGAGCGGCAGGTCGACAAGACGATCGCGCAGCGGCGGCAGGACGAGGATCACGGCCGCGAGCCGCATGTAGAGGTCCTCGCGGAAAGACCCGGAGGCGACCAGCGCATGCAGGTCACGGCGCGTGGCAGCGAGGACCCGGGTCTCGACGCGCTCGCCCCGCGTATCGCCCAACGGACGCACCTCGCCGGAGTCGAGGAAGCGCAGCAGGTAGCCCTGCGCCTCCGGGTCGAGGTCGGCGATCTCATCGAAGAAGATCGTTCCCTCGGAGGCCTCGTGGATCAGTCCTCGGCGATGATCGACAGCGCCAGTGTAGGCACCGCGACGCGCACCGAAGAGCTCGGCGGCGAAGAGCTGCCGCTGAGCTGCTGCGCAGTTCACCGGGACCAGTCGCCCGCCGCGTCCGCTCAGGTCGTGGAGGCCGCGCGCGAGGAGGTCCTTGCCGGTGCCCGTCTCGCCGAGGATCAGGATCGGGATGGACTCCGCGGCGTAGGTCTCGGAAAGCAGGAGCGTGTCTCGCAGGGTGGAAGAGCGTGTGACCAGGCCGAGGGCGGACCAGGTGGGGGAGGGAGGGGGGGGCGTGTCGGGGGCGATCTCCGGTGGCGCCGTGGCTTGAACCGTCGGCTTCCGGGATGCCTCTGAGAGCCCTGCTCGACTCGAATTCCATGCCAGAGGGCCGACCTGCGCGTGTCGGAGCCAGTGCTTCAGATCCTCCGTGTGTTGGACTTCGCCCACATTGCTCGATCCTCCCTGGGGTTGACGAGGCGAGTGGGCCTCTGCGTCCGCAGTGCTGTTGCTTCGGGGGGCAACGCGCATGCCGTCAAGGACATGCAGCCAAGCCTCAACATACCAGCGCTCGAAGTGCTCGCCCAGCCCGAGGAACAGGTCCAACGACTGACCAAATGCCTCGAAGGCGCCATCCAGGCAACCCATGGCGACGCGGGCTACGCCAACAACTCGCCAAGCCTCAGCTTCTTCCCAAGGAAACCGCTGTCTTCGTGCGTGCTCCACAGCCTCCAGCGCCACGCGCTCGGCTTGGCTTGGATGCTCTTCCACATGGGCCAGCATCGCTTCCCTGATCCGGCACTCAAGCGAGATGTCGCCCTCGGGGTCGAGGAAGTCCGCCTGTTGCCTGCACAGGCCTAGCGCCGCCCTTGTCCTGGGCAAGAACCGGCGCGGATCGGACGCCCAGAGGTATGCCTCTGAGAGGTACTCAAGCGCCAGGACCTCCTCCCGCTTCAAGCCTGCGCGACGCGCAGCGCGCCACGCAGGCAGGAGAAGTCGCCGCGCCTGCTCGGTACGACCTCCGCGTGCCGCCAGCCAGCCGAGGCCGAGGCGTGAGCGGAGTAGGCTGTCTTGTCGACCGAGCGAGAGCGCTGAAGCTTCCGACTCGGTGAAAGCAGCAGCACTCCCCACGACATCCCCCTCGAACAGAAGAGCCAGTCCCCTGTTGACAAGGGCGGTGGTCCGGCCGATTCCATCGCCAACCCTCCAGTAGTACTCGACCGCTTGGGCGAGTATTCGCTGCGCTCCGATGAGATCTCTTTGTAGCGAGCGTACGTTCGCTACGGCAACTAGCGCATCAGCCAGGAGGGAGTCGCTCCTAGACTCCTCGGCCAGGAGTGCACCATGAAGGGCGGATCGCTCTGCTGCTTCTAGATCGCCCAATCGAGCGGAAAGCCAGGCAGCGACGAGTTCCACTCGCGAACGCGTCCAGCAGGATACCTTGTCAATCCATGGCTCGCACAGGGTTGCCGCGACACTGGCTGCGGCAGCGTAGTTCCCTCTGTCGATCATCTGTCTGAGAGCGTGCAGTGTGGCAAGGGCTCGCGATTCAGGGTCAAGGGGCACACCGAGTGCAAGAGCCTCTCTGAGCACTGCTGTTCCCTGAGCCAGATGCTCGATGTGGCCGAGGCGGCTACATGCCACCAAGAGCAAGCCCAGGGCTTCAAGTGTCTCAGGGTTCGCGTCCGTGGCAGCAGTCGTTGCGACAACAGCGGGCGCAAGCAACTCATGCGCGCTCTGCCACGCGCCAGCGCATAGATAGATGCGGGCCTGCGCGATGATGCTGCGCACATCCTGCGATGTGGCAATCCACACGTCGTGCCTGCCACTCAGGTTCGGGTTCTCACTGGGCATGCGAGTCTCCATGGAGATCATCGCTGGCGGGCGGGCTGAGTCGGCTCTCACAGTGCTTCCCAGCCGCCCGCACGCTAGGCCTTCACTCCGCCATGAACTGCATTGCCACAACCGACTCAGGCTCTGCGCGGCCTGGTGCAGCGCTCTCCGTACTGCAGGGGCCCCCCGCGGGTGTGCTTCGACTGGGCCACTCGTCAGCCCCACCCTTGCGATCGGTGACAGTCACATAGGCGGGTCGATCTGCTGCCCTAGCTACATTCCCGATACCCACTGCACACAGGGAAATCAGAATCGCGAGAGCTCGTGCCCCTCCGATACGCCTCTGCATCTCAACCTCCCCTGGATGGCCCCCGCAGGGAAGTCCACCCGAGTGCTGCCCAGACTCCTCTGGTACGCCGCTGCCTACAGCCTCCGGACTGGCCTCAACTTGCGCAGTTCGCGCGTCAACGTACGAGCTCCAGCTGATAACAAATGACCTCGGGCGCGCCTCCGGCGGGGCGATGCTCTGAGCTGTCAGTGCCGGCCGACAGAGCGCTCACATAGCTTCCGAGCGATGATGTCATCCTGAAGCACAGATCCCCATGGATCCGGATCAGGTCTTCGCGTGCATCGATTCTGCCTTGCAGCTTGACCTGTCGTTCGAAGATCCCGTCTGCTTGGAACTCGTCGACAATCAATGCTATCCCGCTCTCGCCAGGAGCCCAACCCTCCGCTGTTCGGACCCAAAGACATCCGTCGTCGCGAGCCAGCAGATTGACGACAGCTCGCCTGTAGCTCTCGACGCTGCAAGAGGCGTTCGGGAACGCCTGATGCTCCGCCGTCAGAATCGCCAGCTCCTCCTCGATCTCCTCAGCAGTTCTCTGCACTCGCCTGTGCTTCCGCTCGATAATCCTCTGCAGGACGCCGCGGTTGTCGAAGCACAGGATGCGATACTCAGAGTACTCGGGGGCAAGATACACGCCGCCGCGATCGTCGGTCGTCCAGCACCATACTCTCTCAGCCTCGGCCTCTCTGAACTCAATCCCCTTGGCGCGATCTAGTTCGATCTTCCGCTCAAACAACTTCTTCTGCAGACTCCCATCTTGGTTGAAGAGGCCGCAGAAGTAACGCAGGGTGGCGCGATCTCCTCTGGGGCGCAGCGAGCGGCATTCGAGAGCCAGTCCGCCGGGGACCAGGCGCACTCCGTACGGTCTCACAAGCGCGCTGTCCACCCGCGCCGGCTCCCACGTTCCAAGAGGGATCGCCTCTGGTGAGAAACGAGAAAGCCGCGAAGCCGCATACTCGGCCACAAGGGCATTTCCCTCGGAGTCGATGAATAGGTCATTGGCCGACCGAAGATCCCCCGGACCCTCTCCCTCCTGGGAAATCGACCTGAGGTACTCACCGGCTGGAGACAGCACATGGATTGTCATGAGCAGCGTGTCCAGCAAGTAGACATTGCCAAGGGAATCGACCTCCACATCGGAGATCAGACCGAAGACGAGGAATCCGTTCGCTGCTTCGCTGCTGAGTCGCCAGAGCTCCTTCATGTCGTAGGTCACTGGGGGATGGGCCGGCTCTTCAGGATTCGACACGACCTCCACGCCATCCACGATCGAGCGCTTCCCTTTCCAGACGCCGTCGAGTGACGATGCGCAGGTCGTCGGTGGGAGACACGCGAGCAGCGCAGGGATCAGCAAGATGCGGATCACTGCGTGGAGAGGGAATCTGAGCCGGACAGGCGCTTCGCGCTTGGGTGGGACAGCGGTCGTCCTTGCCCTGGGGAGGCATCTCGTTGCCAAGTCCATCCCAATCCCCTTCGCTGGAGTTCACGCTAGACGGGACGACACCGGACCACATGATCTTGCCCTGCCGGCCATCAGATGTCAATACACACGAAAACCCTTGCCATTGCTTGCACAGCCGACGGTGACCGGAAGCGGCAGCGGCCGCCCTCGGGGGGCGGCTGCCGCTGGCTGACTCGCGGGCGCGATCGTCGCCGCGCGTCGTCCGCTATCTCATCCCACGATCCTCCTCACCACTCCCCATCCACCACCTCGCAGGGATCGCCCGCCTTCCCGCCGATCCCTCCCGCCCCGATCCACTTCACCTGCCCTGCCTTCACCTCCACCGTCCCGTCATCCTGCTGCGTCCCGAACCCCTTCTCCGCATCCATCTCCTTCACCGACTTGACGCCCGCCAGCGTCTCGGAGGCAGCCACATCCCCCTTGCCCTCGTCGCAGAGGTCGAACCAGGGGAGCCCATGCTCCGTGTAGGTCCGCGCGCTGATCGGCGTCTCAGGCGGCTCCTCGCCGGTGATCTCGCGATAGGCCATGCTGTTGACGATGTGCACGTAGAGCCAGCCCGCCTGCGCCTCGTCCCAGGTGTCGATGCCGTGCGCGTCGGGGAAGATCTCCTGGCGCATCCTGCCGCCGGCGGCGAATCCCCTCTCGGCGCCCGCCGGCGCGGCCGATGCGCAGCAGC
>VGIY01000123.1 GCA_016867695.1 Candidatus Eiseniibacteriota bacterium
ACGGCTCCGGATTCAGCGGTTGGGTCGCCGCGCAGAAGCGCCCGATCCTGCTGAGCGAGCTCCACCGCGGCCGGCGGGCGGACAACCTCGACGTCGGCAGCTTCATGTCGGTGCCGCTGGTCGTGCAGGGCGAGCTGATCGGCGTGCTCAACTTGAGCCATCCCCGCCCCAAGGCCTTCCACGAGGACGCTCTCAGGCTCCTGACGCTGATCGCCGGCCAGGCGGCGGCGACGATCCAGCGCCTGCTGCTCTACGAAGACATGCGCCGGCTGGCGATCACCGACGACCTGACGGGCATCTACAACCGGCGCCACTTCCTCGAGCGGCTGCAGAACGAGATCGAGCGCGCCCGCCGCTATGGGCAGCCCTTCAGCCTGCTGTTCATCGACATCGACAACTTCAAGGAGCTCAACGACAGCTTCGGACACCAGCTCGGAGATCGGATCCTCAGCGAGCTCGGCTCGATTCTGCGCCACTGGGCGCGCAGCTCCGACATCGTCGCCCGCTACGGGGGCGAGGAGTTCGTCGTCCTGCTGCCGATGACGGACAGGACGCGGGGCCTGATCGCCGCCGAGCGGCTGCGCACGCGCATCGAGCGCCACACCTTCCATCGGCGCAAGAAGCTCACCGTGAGCGTCGGCGTGGCCGCCTACCCGGGCGACGGCGACACCGTCGAGCGGCTTCTGGGTTGCGTCGACGAGGCGCTCTACATGGCCAAGAACACCGGCCGCAACCGCTCCTGCGCCGTCGGCGAGGCGCTGGTCGAGGGCGTGGAGATGCCCGTGGCGGCCTAGGGGCGGGGAGGCGGGGCGCGGTCGAACTCGGCGGGGGGCGCAGGCTGCCGACGCGGCGGACTCCGCCCGCGGGTTCGACCGCCGGGAAGTGGGGCGCCTGCACCCCGGCGCGGCGGCCGACCCGCCCCGGGGCCGCGCGCAGCGCGTGGCGCGACGCGCTGCGATTGCCCTTCCGGGCGGGGTCCGTTAGGCTCCGCCTCATGCCACGCGCCGCCGAGAGGGCTCGAGGGGAGCGGGCGGTCGCCTTCGCCTGCGGGCTGCTCGTTTCGGGGGCGATCGCCGCCGTCCCGGCCCGGGCCTCCGATGGGACCATCGAGAGCGCCTCTCCCCCCGCCCGTCCCTCCTGGACGCTGACGACCCTCGACCTCTCGCTCACTCACTCCCGGCCGCTCGCCGGCGACGCCTGGGTCGAGGAGGAGGCCCGCGGCCGGCGCATGTCGCCGGGCACGCAGGGGGATCTGGGCGCGGGCCTCGCCTACGCGCGCGGACGCTGGCAGGCGGGGCTGCTCTGGCGCGGCCGGTGGGGGGAGGATCTCGAGGCTCAAGGGCGCTTCGACGAGGCCTTCGTCCTCCTGCGGCTCGCCGGGATCAGCGCGCGGCTCGGGCGCGCGCCGATCCTCTGGGCTCCGGCCCGCTACGCCGACCTGCTCGTCTCGGCCCACGCCAGGCCGCTCGATCACCTCCGGCTGACGGGTGCGGCGCGCCGGCTGCCCGGGATCGGCGGCGGCGGTGAGGCGGAGACCTTCGTCGCCTATCTCGACGACGCGCACCGCGCGATCCCCCATCCGCTGCTCTGGGGCATGCGCGCCCGCTGGTCGCCGATTCCCGAGCTGAGCCTCGAGGCGCAGCGCACGATCCTGATGGGGGGCGCGGGCCGCACGCGGAAACTCACCGCCGGCGACCTCTGGGACATCTTCATCGCGCGGGGCGAGGGGACGAGCGGCGCCGCCCCCGGGCCCGAGCACTTCTCCGCCCGCGAGACGGATCAGAAGTTCGCCTGGCAGGGAGTCGTGCGCATGCCCCAGCGGACCGCCCGCGCCCTGCGGCTGCGCGAGGCCGAGGGCTTCTACATCTACGCGGGGGAGGACCGCTTCGCCGGGCTGCTGCCGATGGCGCCCGCCCGCGCCTGGGGGCTGCGGGTGCACCCCGCGGCGGGCTGGGCGCTCTCCTTCGTGCGCGCCTCCACCGCCTGCCGCGAGAACATCTGGTACCGGCACAAGGCCTACACCAGCGGCTACACCTACCGCGGCTTCGGCCTCGGGCACCCGATGGGCAGCGACGCCAAGGGTTGGGAACTCGGCTTCTTCGCCCGCCTCGGCGGCGGCGACTTCCTCGCCGCGCGCCTGGCGCGCGAGACCCGCGGCCACTACAACGTCGCCCGCGGCATCGTGCCGGGCGGGCACTGGCGATGGAGCGCGTCGCTGTCGAGCGCCACGGGGAGAGCGCGCGTCACCGCGGAGGTGGGCGCCGCGACCGCCTGGGGCGGCGACCTCGATGGGTCTCGCCCTGCCGAAGGGATCGCCAGAGTGAGCGTGTCGCTGGTTCGGCCTGCCGCCCGCCCGGCCGAGCGCGAGAGCCTCGGATGGTCCCGGCCGGTCACGGGTCTGGCTGGACCCGTCCCGTGAAGGCCAGCTCACTTGTGAGCAGCGCGTTTCGGGCGCAGTACGCGCGCTCGAAGCGGCCCGCTGACCCGCCGTTGGGTTGGCCCTTCGCAGGCTCTTGACGCCGATCGGCGTCCGTGGCTATATTGTAATCACACAGGGAAGGAGGCGCGACATGAAGACCCGCTTGGTTCGAATCGGCAATTCTCGGGGCGTGCGACTACCCAAGCCCCTTATCGAGGAAGCCGGCCTCACGGAGGAGGTCGAGCTGCGCGTCCGTGCTGGAACCATCGTTATTGCCGCTGCTCAGCGGCCCCGCGCTGGCTGGGCTGCGGCGGCCCGAGAGATGCGCCAGCATGACGCCGACCTGCTTCTCGATCCGCCGGTCCCCACGCGCTTTGATGAGGAGGAATGGCAGTGGTAGCTGCCGGGCCAGTTCGTCGCGGAGACGTCTTCCTGGTCGATTTGAATCCCACACGGGGCGGAGAGATACGGAAGCGTCGTCCTTGCCTTGTGGTTTCGCCCAACGAACTGAATGCGCACCTCCGGACATTCGTCGTCGCACCCCTGACCACTGGCGGACATCCATACCCCTTTCGCGTGCCTTGTCGTTTTTCCCGCAAGGCTGGTCTCGTTGTCCTCGATCAGATTCGCGCGGTGGACCAGGAACATCTGGTCCGACGCGTAGGTCGGATTTCGCCCAGCACGCTCGCAAACGCGCTCTCGGTTCTCCAGGAGATGTTCGCTCCATGAGCACCGGGCTAACCACGCCATTCGCCCGGCGGCGGGCCATGTCACAGCCATCGCTTTGAAGGCGTGTGCTTCGCGCGCAGTCCTGCCGGGCCGGGTCCGCGTCAGGCCCCGCCGGCGCTGATGCCCGCGTTCGCTAGCTGCCTGATGCCTGTTAGTGCTGCCTGATGCCTTCCGCCGCACCCCAGTTCGGGGCCATCATTGTCCCCTGGCGGCGCGGAACGAGACCGTAGAACACCCATGTGAGGAGGTGGCGACCATGCAACGAGGAACAAGCACGGGTACGATTTTGCGCGCACTCCCCATCCTGATGCTGGCGTCAACCTTGCTGATTCCCCGGGCGCGGGCCGAGGGGCCGATGCTGGCGCTGCACCTGGCCGGTGGAGAGAGCGCGGTCTATGCGCTGAGCGAGGTCGCGCGCATCGGTTTCGAGGGGGAGGAGACGCTGGTGGTGGTGACCGTGGGTGGCTCGGAAGCCTACGCGACCGAGTCGATCGCGCGCATCGAGTTTCTGTTCGAGTTCTCGAGCGTGGAGGACCTGCGGGAAGCGGCGGGGTGGATCAAGGCGATCCACCTGTTCCAGAGCCGGCCGAATCCGATGAGGTCGTGGACGCGGATCAGCTTCGAGTTGCCCCAGGCGGGGGAGGTGGAGCTCTCGGTCTACGGCGCCGAAGGGCGGCTGGTGCGCGCGCTGTTGGCCGAGGAGCGCGAGGCCGGCCGCCATGGGTACGTGACTGCGACGCCGACCGAGGTGCGGGACAACCTGGACGGAAGCACGTGGCTGCTCCTGGACTTGAGCTACTGGTACTCAGAGATGCAGTTCGATGGAGCGGGGAGCTTCCACCTTCGGGAGGCTCCTTTGGCCTGGCGCGCCTATCCGAATGGATACGACCCGGCGATTCACCCGGTGACGCTGGTGACCTGGTTTGGGGCGGGGCGCTACTGCGACGCAGACGGCCGCGCTCCGGACGCAGAGCCGGGTCGGCGTGACGATCGGCCTGCTGGGTGTGCGAGAAGCAGCGCGAAGGGACAAGGGGCAGGTCCGTGCACCCTTATCCTTACGAGCGATTCCGCGCCAGACACCCGAGGAAGGAGCCGTATGCGGGAAAGCCGCGCGTACGGATCTGTGCGGGGGGCGCCGGGCAACCGGCGTTCCTACCGCGACCGCCTTGATCCAGCACCCCTTCAGCCCCGGCGCCATCCGGGGCCAGGGCTGTCGGACACGGCCGCGTGCGGCCCTGCCCCCCCCCCGCCGGGCGCGCGGTCGCCGCGAGGCCCAAAGTCCCCGCTGACCACTAGGCTTGCCGCCGACCGCCGGCGGGGCGGCGAATCCAGCCAGGCCGGGAAGCGCACCGCCTGGAACCGCGCCGCCAGGACCCACACCGCCAGGAATCCCCTTGCGCGCTCCCCGACGCTGGCCTAATCTGCGTGCGCGCCAGAAGATGCGCAGTCCGGACCCGGCAACTCCTATCCGGGTAGGGGATTGAGCGCGTGGCCATAGGTCGCGCCGCGGATTCCCCGGTCGGTAGGTTGCGCGTACCCGAGCGGATCGAGCGGATCAGGAGGTGGCCGTGCCTGTTGCGGGCACCGGTGCACAGAGGGTCGAGGCGGCTTCCCCTCACCGTTGGGCGGGCCTTGCCCCCGAGCGTCGCGCGATCCGGCGCATCTCGGGGCGCAGAGCGCTCGGCTTGACGCTGCCCGGACTGCTCGTCACCGACGCCCTGCTCGTCACCGGCAGCTTCTTGGCCGCGCTGCGGATTCTCGCCCCGCGCTCCGGGCCCGCGCTCGCCTCGCCCGCGGCGGTGGGGCCGCAGCTCTTCGCCCTCTACGCCGTTCTCTTCGCCGGCTTCCTGCTGCTCGGGGGCATGTTCGGCCTCTACGAGCGGCGCAGCTTATTCGCCCCGCGCCGGGCGGTGGCGGCCGCGGCCCGGGCGCTCTTCTGGAGCGGGGGGGTCGCCGTCGCCTTCGCCTTCCTGCTGGCCCTCGACCCGCCCGGGGACCTGCGGCTGCTGCTGCTCACCCATGCCATCCTGCTCTCTCTCGGCGTGATGGTCCTGCGGCCGCTCGCCTGCCGCTGGCTGTTGCGCCTGGCGGAGATCGGCCCCCTTTCCCCGCGGCGACTGCTCGTGCTCGGCTGCGACGACGCCTCCCGTCGCGTGGCCGCCACGCTGGAGCAGCAGGGCGGCGGATCGATCGCCGTCGCCGGCCTCGCCGGCGTGCAGGTCGCCGAACCGACGGCGCCGTGGAAGTGGGCCCGCTTCCCGCTCGGCGGCTGGGACGAGGCGGTGGAGCTCGCCGACGCGCTGGCCGTGGACGAGGTCGTGCTGGCCACGCCGGAGCTGGCGCGCGCGGACGCGGTCCTGCTCAGCTACGCGCTGGCCCGGGCCGGCTACGGCGCGAGGGTCGTGCCGCACGTCGCCGGGCTGCATGTCGACGGCGTGCCCGTGGACCGCGAGCGCGGAGTGCCCACCTCGCGGCTCGGGACGCACCCGGACCGCCGCTTCGAACTGCGCCTCAAGCGGCTCTTTGACCTGGCCGCCGCCCTGCTCGGCGGGGCGGTCGTCCTGCCGCTGTTCCTGCTCATCGCGGCGGCGATCAGGCTGACCTCCCGGGGCCCGGTGCTCTACGCGCACACGAGGGTGGGCCGGGACGGCCGCGCCTTCCGGATGTTCAAGTTCCGCAGCATGGAGGTCGCCAACGACGACCGCCGTCATCGCGAGTATGTGGCCGCGCTGGTCAGGGATGGCAGCGCGGCGGGCAGGGACGCCAACGGGCGCCCGGTCTACAAGATCCTCGACGACCCGCGGGTCACGATGGTCGGCCGCTTCATCCGCGCCACCAGCCTGGACGAGCTGCCGCAGCTGATCAACGTGCTGCGGGGCGAGATGAGCCTCGTCGGCCCGAGGCCCTGCCTGCCCTTCGAGTACGAGCTCTACGAGGACTGGCAGCGGCTGCGCCTGGAAGTAACCCCGGGCATCACTGGGCTTTGGCAGGTGTCGGGGCGCAGCCTGCTCAGCTTCGAGGAGATGGTGCTCCTCGACCTCTACTACGTCGCCAACTGGAGCTTCGGGCTGGACCTGCGGGTGCTGTGGCGTACCATACCAGAGGTGTTGTCCTGGCGCGGTGTGCGCTAGAGTCAAGGATGGGTCCGGTCTCAGGGGCGGAGCGAGGAGACGAGGATGACCAAGGTTGCCGTAATCGGGGTGGGCTACTGGGGACCGAACCTGGTTCGCAACCTGGTCGAGAACCCGCTCTGCTCCGAGGTGGTCGTCTGCGACAGCGACACCGAGAAGCTGGAGAGGATCCTGCGCCGGTATCCGAGCGTGCGCGTCACGCCCGAGGCGGCCGAGGTCTTCGCCGCGCCCGACATCGACGGGGTGATGATCTCGACGCCTCCCAAGACCCACTTCGACCTGGCGCGGATGACCCTGGAGCGGGGCAAGCACGTCTTCGTCGAAAAGCCCTTCACGCTCTCCTCCCGCGACGGGCAGGAGCTGATCGATCTGGCCCGCGCCCGGGGCAAGGTCCTCATGGTCGGGCACACCTTCGAGTACAGCCCGCCCGTGCGCAAGATCCGCCAGATCGTCAAGTCGGGGGAGCTGGGGCAGATCTTCTACCTGAGCTCGACGCGCGTCAATCTGGGGCTGCACCAGAAGGACTCGAGCGTCCTCTGGGACCTGGCCCCGCACGATCTCTCGATGTTCATCTACTGGCTCGACGAGACGCCGACCGAGGTGATGGCCACGGGCAAGGACTTCGTCCAGCCCGGCATCCCCGACGTGGCCTTCGTCTTCATGCGTTTCGGCTCCGGGGCGATTGCCCACATCCAGGTCAGCTGGCTGGCGCCGTCGAAGCTGCGCCGCACCACCGTGGTCGGCAGCGCCAAGATGCTCGTCTACGACGACACGCAGAACATCGAGCAGGTCAAGATCTTCGACAAGGGGGTCAGCTACCAGGATCCGACGACCTTCGGCGAGTACCAGCTCTCCTATCGCATGGGCGACATCGTCTCGCCGCGTCTCGAGACCTACGAGCCCCTGCAGGCCGAGGTGACCGACTTCCTCGAGTCGATCATCCACGGGCGCCGGCCCGCCGCCGCCGGCGAGCATGGTCTGCGCGTCGTGCGCGTGCTCGAGGCGGCCGAGCGCTCGCTCAGCAACAGCGGGCACGTCGAGGTCCTGGAGCCCGAGCCCCTGGCCGTCTAGCCCGGCCGCGCGGCCGTCGTGCCGATCGCGCGGCCGTCCGGTAGGGAGGCCGCCATGACCGAGCCGCGACGCGGGCGATGGTCGCTCGGCGCGTCCGCCCTTCTTCTCGCCGCCCTCAGCCACGCGTCGCCCGCCGGCGCGGCGACATGGCACATCGCGCCGGACGGCGGC
>VGIY01000124.1 GCA_016867695.1 Candidatus Eiseniibacteriota bacterium
TCCTCGAAGACCTGGTCGAGGACGCGGTGGGCGAGGTCGACCTCGTCCGCCGAGCGGAAGAGGAAGGGCAGCTCGAGGATCCTGAGCGACGGCTCGATCTCCCCCAGGCCGACGCCGGTCAGCCCGCCGCCCTGGAGCTGGCCGGTGCGCATCTTGCGCAGCACGTCCAGGTCGCTGCCCTGCTGCCCCCCGGGATAGAAGCGGAACCCGACGCGCCCGTTCGTCTCTTCCCGCACGCGCTGGTCGAGCTCGCGCATGAGCTTCATCCAGGTCGAGCCGTCCGGAGCGAGCGTGGCGACCTTGAAGAGGACCTCCTGCGCGGCCGCGGGCGCCGGGAGCCCCGTCGCGGCGACCAGGACGGCGCAGGCGGCGACGGCCGCCCGCCAGCGCCGGACACGGTTCACGGATCCGCGCACCACGCCTCCCCGTCGGCCCGCCGCGCCCGGGCGGAAGCCGGCTAGAAGAGCTCCTTCCGCCGGGCGAGCAGTCGCGCCGCCCGCTCCTTGGCGACCACGTTCATGAAGCGCGCCTCGGGGAGCTCCTCGGGCGCCCGCAGAACCTCCTCGAGCGTGGCGACGAACCGCTCCTTGTCCAGCGCCGCCGTGCAGACGCTCTGGGCGTAGAGCACGGCGTGCAGCAGGAAGCGCCCGCCGCTCAGCTCCATCGCCGCGCGGAAGTACCGGTCCGCCTCCTCCAGGTTCCCCCCCAGCCCCTGAGGGACCGTCGCCAGGATCATCCCCTTGACGACGTGGGGCATGCCGTAGAAGTAGCCGCCGTCGAGGTCGATCGCCGCCTCGATCATCGCGTGCACGTAGGGTAGGTCGAGCATCTCGCGCGGCCGGTCCTGATTCGCGAGCACGTGCTGGCCCAGGCAGGCGGCGGTCCAGGTGAGCAACGGCACGAGTTCCATGGGGCGGCGGGCGACGATCTGCGCGCGCAGCTCGTCGGGCCCCTCGCTCCAGGCGGCGTCGAACCAGGCGATGCGGCGCAGGTAGCGCAGGCCCAGGTCGCGCCCCTCGCGGTAGAGCTGCCCCGCGTAGTCGGGATCCTCCTCGCCGACGAAGACGATCGCGTAGGAGGCGTAGAGCTGCGCGGCCATCGTCCAGGTCTCGAGGCGATCGGGATCGCAGCGGCAGAGGCCGCGCAGCAGGAGGATCTGCCCCGGCAGGCCCCGGCGCGCGGTCTCGACGTCGCCCGAGCGGAAGATCTCCTCCACCGAGGCGTCCATGAGCGGCGCCGTCGCGGTGACGACGAGCCTCCCGCGAGAGCAGCCGCCCGCCAGCAGCGTGAGCAGGAGCAGCCCCGGCAGCAGCGGCGCGCGCCGAGTGGCGCGCCGGGCGCGCACGGCGCCGGGCGCTCCGATCACGAGTCGACGGGGTGTCGCCATGGGCTGGGACTCTACCGCCCCCCCCGCGGCGAGTCAAACGGCCCCGAGCGGGGAACCGGAGCGCGGGGCGGGGTGTGTTGACAGGACGATCGGACGTCGCTACGATAGCGGCTTACAACTCGGGCAATCTCCATCGTCCGTAGACCCTAGCCATGTCGACCGAGGGATGGCGCCATGATCGAAGTGGTCAGTCTCTCCAAGCGCTTCGGGGCGACCGTCGCCCTGGAGGACGTCAGCTTCCAGGTCGCCGCCGGCGAGGTCCTCGGCTTCCTCGGGCCCAACGGCGCGGGCAAGACGACCGCCATGCGGATCATCACCTGCTACATCCCGCAGGACGGCGGGGCGGTGCGCGTCGGCGGCCTCGACACCGCGGAGCGCAGCGTCGAGGTGCGCCGCAAGATCGGCTACCTGCCCGAGAGCGCCCCCCTCTACCACGACATGGGGGTGCGCGAGTACCTCGGATTCGTCGGCCGCGTCCGCCGGATCGAGCCCCCGTTGCTCGGGCAGCGGCTCGAGGAAATGATCGAGATCTGCGGCCTGAAGCGCATGCAGCACCGCCTGATCGGCACGCTCTCCAAGGGCTACCGCCAGCGCGTCGGTCTGGCCCAGACGCTGATCCACGACCCTGAGGTGCTCATCCTGGACGAGCCGACGAGCGGCCTGGACCCCAACCAGATCGCCGAGATCCGCGACCTGATCAAGCGGATCGGCCGGGAGAAGACGATCATCCTCAGCACGCACATCCTGCCCGAGGTCGAGGCCACCTGCAGCCGGGTGATCATCATCAACGAGGGGCGCATCGTGGCCAGCGGCACGCCGCGGGAGCTGACCTCCCGGTCGCAGGGCGCGCCGCGCGTCTACCTGACCGTCGAGGGCGCCGCCGCCGCCGACGTCGAGCCGGCGCTGCGCGAGAGCGGCCTGGGGCAGGAGGTGCGCCTGATCGAGGCGCTCGACGGCCGCGCCCGCTTCGCCCTGGGCTGCGAGGCCGCCGATCCGGAGGCCCAGCTGTTCCGCCTGGCCGTGCGCCAGGGCTGGACGCTCACCGAACTGAAGCGCGAGACGGTCAGCCTGGAGCAGGTCTTCACCCGGCTGACCACGCGCGAGACGGCCGAGTCCTAAGCGGGGAGGGGCGCGATGCGCAACGTGCTCATCATCGCCGGCAAGGAAATCCGCAGCTACTTCAACTCGACGATCGCCTACATCTTCATGGTCGTCTTCCTCGTCCTGACGGCGCTGCTCTTCTTCGAGCTGCAGAAGTTCTTCGTCATCGGCCAGGCGACGCTGCGCGACTTCTTCGGCCTGGTGCCGATCGTCATGCTCTTCTTCGTCCCCGCCATCTCGATGCGCATGTGGGCCGAGGAACGCAAGCTCGGCACGCTGGAGACGCTGATGACCCTGCCGCTGCGCGACGGGGAGGTCGTGCTGGGGAAGTTCCTGGCCGGCCTGGCGTTCCTGCTGATCACGCTGGCGCTGACCTTCCCCCTGCCGGTCATCGTCTCCGCGCTCGGCAACCCCGACAGCGGCGCCCTCTTCTGCGGCTACCTCGGCCTGGTCCTGTTGGGGGCCTCCTACCTGGCGATCGGCCTGTGGATCTCCTCCCTGACGGAAAACCAGATCGTCGCCTTCGTCACCGCGGCCGTGGCCTGCCTGATCCTCTTCATCATCGGCGTCGACGTCTTCCTGACCGCGGTGCCGAGCTGGCTGGTGCCTTTCCTCAAGGGCATCGCCCTCGGCAGCCGCTTCAGCTCGATCGAACGAGGGGTGATCGACCTGCGCGACATCGTCTACTACCTGTCGATCATCGGCTTCTTCCTGTTCCTGAACATGCGCTCCGTCGAGCTGCGCAAGGGGGCGTAGCAGGCGGAGTCGCGAGGCCCCGCGCCCCGCGCGATGGCCCTCGCGGGTGCCGAGGGAGGAGAGACAAGCGATGACAGCCTGGCTGGGCAAGGGGCGGCGGGCTGGCGCATCCCTGGCGGGGATCGCGCTCGTGGCCTTGATCCTCGTCCTGGTGAATGTCATCCTGGCGGGCACGGTGCTGCGCCTCGACCTCACCCAGGGAAGGGAGTTCACCGTCTCCAGGGCGACGCGCCAGGTCCTCGGGGAGCTGCACGATCTGGTGACGATCACCGTCTACATGTCCACGGACATGCCCCCGCAGCTGGCGACGCTGCGCCGCCAGGTGGCGGACATCCTCGAGGAGTACCGCTCCTTCGGGCGCGGGCGCGTGCAGGTCGACTTCGTCGACCCGGCCGCCGATCCCGAGGTGGAGCGGCGGCTGCAGAGCCTGGGCATTCCCCAGATCATGGCCCAGACGATCGAGCGCGATCAGCTCCAGGTGAAGAACATCTACCTCGGCATGGCCATCGCCTACCTCGATCGCCGCGAGGTGCTGCCGGTCATCGAGAGCACCTACAACCTCGAGTACGACCTGACCGCGGCGATCCTCAAGGTCAGCCGCGACGAGGACTACACGATCGGCATCCTCGGCGGGCCGGTGGCGCTGGACATGGCCCGCGACCTCTCCTCGCTCCAGCAGATGCTCCAGAAGCAGTACCGCGTGCGCTCGGTCAGCCTGGGCGCGGGCGACGAGGCGATCCCCGACGACATCGACGTGCTGCTGGTGGCGGGCCCGACCGATGTCCCGGAGGCGGTCAAGTACCGGATCGACCAGTTCCTCATGCGCGGCGGCCAGGCGGTCTTCCTGATCGATCCCATCCGCCTGACCGAGGGGGGCGGCCTGCAGGCCTTCCCGCTCCAGTCCGGGCTGGAGGACCTGCTCGCCCACTACGGCGTGCGCGTGCGCCAAGCTCTCGTCCTCGATCGCGCGCTCTGCTCGCAGGCGAGCTTCTCCGGCGGCTACATCCGCTACACGCTGCCCTACCCCTACTGGCCCAAGACCGCGCCCGAGCTGCACAACCAGGAATTGCCGTTGACGAGCAAGCTGGAGTCGCTCGTCTTCCCCTGGGTGGCGCCGCTCGAGCTGGACGTGCCGATCGCCCCCGGCGACCCGCTGCCGCGGATCCGCGAGCTGCAGGCGAGCGACCGCCGCGCGCGGGCCGAGATGGCCCGGGGGATGGGCGTCGAACCCCCGCCCGAGGTCGGGCTCGCCGCCGAGTCCGGCGCCGAGGCCGACGCCCGGCCCGAGGGGGATGCCCCGGCGATCGGCGCCGCTCCGCTGCGCGCCGACGTCCTCGTGCGCACTTCGCCCGCCGCTTGGCCGATCACGGGCCGCTACGATCTGAACCCGCAGCAGCCCTTCATTCCGGGCGAGACGGGCGCGCAGATCCTGGCCGCCGCCCTGACGGGGCGATTCACCAGCTTCTACGCCGACCGGCCGATCCCCGAGGCGGCGACGCCGCCGCCGGACATGGCCTTCGGCGCCGCGGCCGAGGAGGCGCCGCTGGGCGAGAGCCCCGAGACGCGGATCCTGGTCGTGGGCAACGCCCAGTTCGTCACGGACTCCTTCCTCGGCCAGTTCCCGGCCAACGCCGTCTTCCTGCTGAACGCCGTCGACTGGATGACCTTCGGCGAGCAACTGATCGGCATCCGCTCCCGGGGCGCCAGCGAGCGACCGCTGGCGCAGGTCTCCGACGGGGCCAAGTCCCGCATCAAGCTGGCCGCCATCCTGGGCGCGCCGCTGCTGATCGTCCTCGCCGGCATCGCCCGCTTCAGTCTCCGCCGCCGGGCCTGGGCGGCCCAGGAGGTGGCGGCGCGGGAGGCCTAGCCGCGGGGGGGTCCCGCGGGAGGCGCCCGGGGCCGCCCGCGGGCGGATCGAGTGCCGGGGCGGCTGCGCCGCGCCCGGGAAGGGGGGTATGCCGACAATGCGTCCGCGGACGATGATCATCCTCGCGGCCATGGCCGCCGTGCTGCTTCTGCTCGCCTGGACGACCCGCAGGGCGGAGCGGGAGCGGGAGACGATCCCCTCCGGCGCGATCTTCCCCGGCCTGGTCCGCGCCGCGGTGGCCGAGATCCGGCTGAGCGACGAGGGCGCGACGGTCGTCCTGCGCGAGGAGGAGGGGCAGTGGCGCGTGGCGAGCGAGGGCCGTTACCCGGCCGACACGCTCGCGGTCTCGCGGATCCTGGACAAGCTTCCCCTTCTCGACCGCCGCCACCTGCGCTCGACATCGCCGGCCATGCAGGAGAGGTTCGAGGTCGGCGACGCGCAGGGGATCGAACTCGCCTTCGCCGACTCCCGGGGCGGCGAGCTGGGACGCATGCGCGTGGGCAAGAGCGGCCCCGACTTCCGCAGCCAGTACGTGCGCCCCGCCGGCTCGAACGAGGTCTTCCTGATCCCCGAGAACCTGCGCTCGGTCGTCGATCCCCGGCGCGCCCAATGGCGGGACCGGACGATCTTCGCCTTCCGCAGCGACGAGGTCGCCCGCCTGGTCTTCCACCCGGAGGGCGAGGAGCCCCTGGTCGCCGAGCGGGACGCGGGGGGGCTGTTCAAGCTCGTCGCGCCCGAGGAGGGACCGGTCAAGGCGCAGGCCATCGACGCCTCGCTGCGCGCGCTCTCCAACCTGCGCTGCGACGCCTTCGCCGACACCTCGGTCACGCTCGAGAGCGCCGGCCTCCTGCCGCCGCGCCAGAGGGTGGAGATCCAGCTCCAGGACGGCGCCTCCTTCGGCCTCGACATCGGGATCGAGGCGCCGGAGGAGCGGCGCGTCTTCGTCAAGCGGGACCGCGCCGAGACGATCTTCCTCCTCGGCGCCGGCCGGATCGCCACGCTGGTGCGCGGCGCCGAGGACCTCCGGGAGACGGAGCCCGCGCCCGAGCCTCCCGCCGGACCGGCCGACACCTAGACGAGAGAGGGCCCTCGTGGCCGACCCCGCCCGCCAACGCCTCTCCGCTCGCCGGGCGCGCCCGGGCGCGGCGGAGGGGCCGTCGATCCGGCTCTGGCTCGCCGCCCTGGCCGTCGTCGTGCTGTTCGTCCTCGCCGCCCACGGGCCGGTCCTCTCCTCGCAGGCGCTCTGTCTCGACGACAACGAGTTCCTCACCGACAACGCGCTCGTCCGCCAGCCCGGCTGGCGCTCGGTGGAGCGCTTCTTCGGCGAGGTCCTCTCCCCCTCCACCGTCGGCGGCTACTACATCCCGCTGGCCATGACCTCGCTCATGATCGACGCCGCGCTGGGCGGGCACCCGGACGACCTGCGCCCGTTCCACCGGACGGCGCTCCTGCTGCACGTCGCCTCGACGCTCCTGCTGGCGATCCTCCTCCACCAGCTCCTGCGCTCGTTCTGGCCGGCGGTCCTGGCCGCGCTGCTCTTCGGCGTGCACCCGCTGACGGTCGAGCCGGTGGCCTGGGTCGGCGAGCGCAAGACGCTCCTGGCGGGGTTCTTCGCCCTGCTCGCCCTCGTCCTCTACGCGCGCCACGCGCGGCGCCCGGGGCGGCTGCCCTATCTCGGTTCCCTGGCGGCGTTCGTGCTGGCCCTGCTCTCCAAGCCGACGAGCCTGCCGCTGCCCCTGCTTCTCGTCCTCCTCGACGCCTGGCCGCTGCGGCGGCTGGGGCGCGCGGCGCTGATCGAGAAGATCCCCTTCTTCGCCCTCGCCGCCGCCTCGCTGGCCATCGCGCTCGTCTCCCACTCGCGCACCGCCTCGCTCGGCGTCTTCGCCACCTACACCCCGCTGCAGGCTGCCCTGATGGCCGTCTACAAGCCGGTCTTCTACCTGGCGAAGGTCCTCTATCCCTCGCCGCTCACGCCCGTCTACGTGCCGCCGCAGCCCTTCGGGATCGGGAATCCCGTCGTCCTGGGCAGCGCGCTCCTGGGCCTGGGGATCGCGGCGCTGCTCGTGGCCGGCTTGCGGCGCACGCGCGCGCCTCTGGTCGCCGGGCTCCTCTACTTCTGCGCGCTCGCCCCGACGCTGGGCGCCGTGCAGTACAGCTGGATCCTCGTCTCCGACAAGTACCTCTATCCGCTGCCGCTGCTGGGCCTGCTGCTCGCCGCGGCCTGTCTCCTGGCCCGGGCCTGGCCCCCACCGCCCGCCGCGGCGAGCGGCGCCCCTCTCGCCGCGGGAAGCCGCGCCGCGGGCGGAGCCGCGCCCGTCGTCGCGCCCGGCTCCGCTCGCGCCTGGAGCGGGCGGCGCCTGGCCGCCGCGGTGCTCGT
>VGIY01000125.1 GCA_016867695.1 Candidatus Eiseniibacteriota bacterium
GGAAGCGGAGGCTCGCCGCGCGGAGGCGCTCGGCTGGCGCGTCGTGCGGCTGCGCACCGGCATCGTGCTCGACCCGCGGGGCGGGGCGCTCGCGGCCATGCTGCCTCTCTATCGAGCCGGTCTCGGCGGGCCGCTCGGCGCGGGGCGGCAGTGGTGGCCCTGGATCGACGCGCGCGACCTGGCGGCGCTCATCGCCCACCTGCTCGAGCGCGGAGCGACGGGAGCCGTCAACGCGGTGGCGCCCGAGCCGATCCGGCAGCGCGACTTCGCCCGCGCCCTGGGGCGCGCCCTGCGCCGCCCGGCGTTCCTGCCCGCCCCCGCTCCGGCGATGAAGGCCCTGCTGGGCGGGTTCGCCGGCGAACTCCTGGCCAGCCGCCGAGTCGTGCCTGGCGCGGCCCGGCGGGCGGGGTTCGCCTGGCGGCACGGCGCTCTCGCCGCGGCGCTCGCGGATCTCATCGCTTCGAGGAAGGACATGCCATGACCTACACGTCCGTCTACCCGGCCACCGGCGAGCTCCACGCGCGCTTCGACGCGCTGGACGCGGGAGAGGCCCTGCGGATCCTCGAGCGCTCCGCCGGAGCCTTCGCCTCCTGGCGGCGGAGGTCTCCCGGCGAGCGGGCCCGTGGCCTGGAGCCGCTGGCGGCGGCGCTGCGCGGGCGCGCCGGCGACTACGCGCGCCTGATCACGCTGGAGATGGGCAAGCCGATCGTCGAGGCGCGGGCCGAGATCGAGAAGTGCGCGGCGTTGGCCGACGCCTACGCCCGCCTGGCGCCGGCGTGGCTGGAGGACGAGTTGGTCGACGCCGGCGGCCGGGAGCACCGCGTGGCCTTCGAGCCCCTGGGCGTGATCCTGTCGATCATGCCCTGGAACTTCCCCTTCTGGCAGGCGATGCGCTTCGCCGTGCCGGCGCTCCTGGCGGGGAACGCGAGCCTGCTCAAGCCGGCGCGCAACACGCCGCGTTGCGCGCTCGCCCTCGCCGAGGTCTTCCTTGCCGCCGGCTTCCCGGAGGGACTGCTGCAGGCGCTGCTCGCCGACCACGACACGGTCGCCCGCCTGATCGCCGACGAGCGCGTGCGCGGGGTCTCCTTCACCGGCGGCACGGAGGCCGGCGCGAGCATCGCTTCGCTGGCGGGCCGACACCTCAAGAAGGCGGTGCTCGAGCTGGGCGGCTCGGATCCGTTCATCGTTCTCGCCGACGCCGACGCCGACTTCGCCGCCGAGGGGGCGGTCCGCGGCCGGATGGTGAACACCGGGCAGAGCTGCATCGCCGCCAAGCGGTTCATCCTGCGCCGCGAGATCGCCGGGCCCTTCACCGCCCGCTTCGTCGAGCGCATGGCCGCGCTGCGCGTGGGGGATCCGCTCGCAGAGACGACGCAGGTGGGGCCGCTCGTCGGCGAGGAGGCGGCGCGGGAGATCGAGGAGCAGCTTGCCGAGGCGGTGGCCCGGGGAGCGCGCGTGCTCACCGGAGGCGCGCGCCCGCGCCCAGGCCCCTTCTTCGCCCCAACGGTGGTCGGCGGCGTCGACTCCGACATGCGCATCTGGCGCGAGGAGGTCTTCGGACCGATCGCGCCGCTCCTGGTCGTCGACACCGACGAGGAGGCGATCGCCCTGGCCAACGCGAGCGCCTTCGGTCTCGGGGCGAGCCTGTGGACGCGCGACGAGGCTCGCGGGCTGGAGCTGTCGAGGTCCATCGAGGCGGGCACGGTCTTCGTCAACTCGGTGGTCCAGTCGGACCCGCGCATGCCCTTCGGCGGCGTGAAGCGGAGCGGGCTCGGGCGGGAGCTCTCGCGCTACGGGCTGCTCGAGTTCTGCAACATCAAGGGCATCAGCGTCTACGGGCACGGCGCGTAGGCCGACGCGCAGGAGCGGCGAGCACGGCGAAGGGGGGGCGGATGCGGGACTCGCACGACGCGGAGAATCCCGGCGCGGGGGCCGGGACGGCGGCGACGCGCATCGAGCACGATGCCATGGGCGAGATCGCCGTGCCGGCGGCCTCCTACTGGGGAGCGCAGACCCAGCGTGCGCTGCAGCAGGCCCCCGTCTCCGGGCGGCGGATGCCCGAGCCGCTCATCCGGGCGCTGGGCCTGATCAAGCGCTGCGCCGCCGAGACCCACCGCGACCTCGGCCTGCTCGACGCGCCGGCCGCCGAGGCGATCCTCCGCGCCGCGTCCGAGGTGGCCGCCGGCCGCTGGAGCGACCACTTTCCCCTCGACGTCCTCCAGACCGGGTCGGGCACGTCGACCCACATGAACGCCAACGAGGTCATCGCCAACCGGGCCAACGAGCTGCTCGGCGCGCCGCTCGGCCTCCGAGCGCCGGTGCATCCCAACGATCACGTCAATCTCGGGCAGTCCTCTAACGACGTCTTCCCCTCGGCGGTCCACATCGCCGCGCGCGGGGCGGCGGAGGAGCTGCTCGGCGCGCTGCGGGAGCTGCGGGGCGATCTGGAGCGCAAGCGGGACGAGTTCGCCGCGGTCGTCAAGCCCGGGCGCACGCACCTGCAGGACGCCGTGCCGGTGACGCTGGGCCAGGAGTTCTCCGCCTACGCGCATCAGATCGCCCAGGCCGAACGGCGCCTGCGCGCGGCGCTGCCGGCGATCGAGGAGCTGCCCCTCGGCGGCACGGCGGTCGGCACCGGCCTCGGGGCGCACCCTGAATTCGCCGCGCGCACGATCGCCCGGCTGGCGGCGGAGACCGGGTGTCCGCTGCGGCCGGCGCCGAACCGCTTCGAGGCGCTGGCCGCGCGCGACGCGCTCGTCGAGCTGATGGGCGCGGTCAACGCGCTGGCGGTGGCGGCGATCAAGATCGCCAACGACCTGCGCCTGCTGTCCAGCGGGCCGAGGACGGGGCTGGGCGAGCTGCGCTTGCCGGCGCTGCAGCCCGGCTCCTCGATCATGCCCGGCAAGGTCAATCCCGTCGTGCCGGAGATCGTCATGCAGGCGGCCGCGCAGGCGATGGGCGCGCACCTGGCGGTGACGATCGGGGGCCAGCACGGGCCGCTGGAGCTCAACGTGATGATGCCGCTCATCGCCGACAGCGTGCTCGGCTCGGTCCAGGCGCTGGCGCGCAGCCTGCGGCTGCTGGGAGAGCGCTGCGTGCGGGGGATCGAGGCGGACGCCGCCGTCTGCGCGGCCGCGGCGGAGCGCAGCCTGGCACTGGCGATGCCGCTGGCCGCCCTCGTGGGCCACGATCGTGCCGCCGCGATCGCCCGGCGGGCGTTGGCGGAGGGCCGGCCCGTGCGCGAGGTCGCCGTGGACGAAGGGCTCCTGACCGATCGGGAAGCCCGGGAGCTGCTCGACCCGGCGCGGTTGAGCGATCCCGGCAAGTAGCGGACCGGGGTCGCCGGCCCCGCCGGCCGGCTTCTCGATACCGCCCCTCGCAGCCCCTCGCCACCACAACCCCTCGCTGCCGGGTTGCATCCGCTCCGTCCCTGGGCTACGATCATGCGCGTCGAATAGATTGGCGCAGAGAGCAGCCGCGAATTCGACCGACGGACTTCCTTCACGACAGTGCGTTCATCCAGTTCGCTCCAGGGGCACGGCATCGGCCGGCAGCGCGCGCAGTGGGCGCGGCCGGGGGGACACAACCGGAGGGCGGGTGGCCGGACGCACGGTCCGAATCGTGGTTCTATGCCTGGCGGCAGCCTCCCTGGCCTCTTCGCGGGCGGCGGTGAACAAGGGGCTGGTCGGGGGCGACGTCGGGATCATCTCCACCGACGAGCGCGTCTACGGCTACAGCGCCTCCTCGGGCGTCTGGGTCTCGCGGGCCATCGACGGCCGCGTGATGGAGCAGCAGGTCGGTGACTATCTGGGCGCCGTGCTGACGACCGAGGAGCTGCTGGCCTACAACTCGGTGGGCAACCTCTGGGCCGAGACCGCCTACTCGGGCCTGCCCCAGGAGCTCTCCGCCCGCGGGGCGGTCGCGGTCCTGCTCACCACAGAAGCCTGCTACGGCATCTCGACCGTCTGGGGCGCCTGGCGCGCGGAGCCCTTTCCCCTAGCGGGCAACGGCAGCGGGTGCGCCTCGGGCGGCAACTTCGGGCTGGTCTGGGGGGGCTCGCGCGCCTGCGCCTACGGCGCCGGGACCCATCAGTGGCTGCCCCTCGAGGCGGGCGCCCCGGTCGCCGGAGGCTTCGCCCGCAACGGCCTCGGGATCGTCTGGACGCAGAACCAGGTCTTCGCCTATCGAACCTCGCCCGCCGCCTGGATCGCGCAACCCGTACAGGAAGCCCAGGGCGTCTGCGTCGTCGGGGAGGGGCAGACGGGACTCGTCTGGTCAGCGCGCCGGGCCCACGGCTTCAGCATGCAGACGGGCGGTTGGGCCACGATCACCGTCGCCGAGGGCGTGCGCGGCGGAGCCGCCGGCGGCCGCGTGGCGCTGGTCTGGTCGGACAGCCGGGTCTACAGCTTCAACGCGCAGACGGGAGCCTGGACCTACACCGAGCTGGGGCGGGGCGGCGCCCAGGGATTGGAGCCGGCGCCGATGGAGGCCCCCTCGATCGTCGTCTCGCCCAATCCCTGTCCCGAGTCGACGGTCCGCTTCGCGTTGCCGGGGGACGAGCCGTGGCGGATCGCGATCGTCGACGCCGAAGGTCGCCGCGTGGCCGCGGGTGAAACGCCCGGCGGGGCCGCCGGCGCCCATTGGGCGTGGGACCGCCTCGGGCCCGACGGCCGCCCCGTGCCGGCAGGGGTCTACTGGATGAAGGCCGAGTCCCGCGACCGCTCTGAGGCCCGCCGCATCGTGCTGCTGCCCTGAGCCTCCCCGATCCGATCGCCCGCCGCCGCCGCCTCGAGGTCCTGTCGAGGCCCGCCTGCCTCCCACCCCGGACCGCCTGCCTCCCGCCCCGGCCCGGAGCCCCGCCCGGGCGCGCCGTCGCCCTCTAGCGCAGGGCGCCCGCGCCGGCGCTCTCGGGCCGCGGGCGCAGGCCCCACGGCAGGCGCTCGGTCGCCCGCACGATCCACGCCGCCATGGCCACACGGGGGACGACGATCCAGAACACCGACGCCCCCACGGCGGCGAGCAGGATCGTGTCCTCGAGCAGGGAGTGGTTGATCCCGATCGAGGTGTGCAGGGCGCGCACTTCGCGGGAGTCGAGCTGCCGCTCGCGCAGCTCCTCGATCAGCAGTCCGCTGCCGAACGTCACTCCGAGGACCTGGGCCGTTACCCAGGGGAACGCCACGCGCCGGCGCAGGCCGAGCGCGCGCAGCAGCGGGCCGACGCTCCTCTCCAGCCGCTCCAGCCATCCCGCCGCCCGCATCCACTCGGTGGCGATCATCATCGCGGTGACGACGAGCACGACCTTGACCATGAGCCGCAGCGCTTCTTCGCCCCAGCCGACGAGGAAGGCGGCGAGACCGCCCCCGGCCGGCACGGCTGTCTGGCTCGACGCCGGCACGAAGCGCAGCCAGAGGCCGGGGAGTCTCAGCGCCTCGAGGCCGGCGATCGACCAGGCGACGGCGGCGCCGACGAGGAAGGAGGCGACCAGTCGCGCCGCCAGCACCCACCACCAGGGGGTGCCGGCGCGGTCCTGGACCGAGGACTCGATGATCAGGTTGTGGGCCACGAGAGCCATGGCCCCCAGCACGGTGACCGCCTCGGGCGCAAGGGGCAGCATGGCCATGGCGCCGAGGAGGGCGTAGATCCCCGCCAGCCATCCCGTCAGCAGCGGCAGCGCCGCCTCGCCGGGCAGCCGGAAGAGCGCCATTAGGGGTTCCCCGATCGCGGCGAGCCGCTCGAGCCATCCCGTCCAGCGCAGCAGCGCGACGCCGAGCGAGATGGGAAGCATCAGGCGGGCGAGAAGGAAGATCGTCCGCCCCGCGCGGGGAAGGGCGCGGCCGAGCACCAAGCGAGCCTGATCGCGGAGTCGGGGTTCGATCGACATGAAAAAGGGGTCGGGCCGTCCAGCCGACGGCCCGACCCGCGAGCCTCTCTCCAGTTGCCCAGTCTAGCGCGCGTCTAGCGGAAGATCGACTTCAGCTTGCCCCAGCTGGAATCCTCCGCCGGCGACGGCGAATCCTCGGGCCGATTCAGGAAGGTCACGAAGGCGTCGGGTGTGCCCGCCGACAGCGTGACCTGGTGGACGCCGCCCGGGGGCAGGACGACGATGTAGCCGGGCTGCATGATCTCCGAGACGGTGTAGTTGCCTAGCAGCAGACCGTCCCAGCACACCGTGCCCGTGTCGTCCGTCGGCAGGCAGAAGGTGTCGCCGAAGGGCGTGGTGATGCAGAGCCACCAGCCGGGGATGACCACATCGGGCGTCGAGATGTCGCCGCTGCAGTCGACGTCCTCCCACTTCTGGGCGCAGATCGAGCCGGTGCCGCTGCAGACGTAGAAGGTCACCTCGGCGTTGGCTTCGTTGCCCGCCTGATAGGACCAGTACTCGACGCGCACCCAGTACTTGCCCTCGATCGCGCCCTCGGGGCACTCCCAGTAGCGGGTCACCGTGATCCCGGAGTTGCCGGGATAGGTCTCGCTCTCGATCAGGATCGTCTGGCTCGGATCCCAGAGCTCATACAGCACGTAGTTCGGCGTCGTCTCATGCTCGATGTCCCAGGTGATCGTCAGGATGCCACCGGGCACTTCGACGCAGGAAGGCGGCGCGGGATCGCGCCCCAGGCTGATGGTCGCCTCGGGCAGGAGTTCCTCGTCGGCGAACGACGGGGCGACGACGAGCGCGAGAGCTGCGAGGACGATGGCTGGTGCGAGCAGGCTGGGGAGTTTCATCGGTGTACTCCAAGTTGACAGGACGCCACATTGACTCTGTGCATGCAGGTCTCGGAGCCGACCCGCATGCGCCGCTGCTTTTCCCCGTGCAGAATCTTACCACCGAAGAACCCATCGGCTCAAGCAATCTGTTTCCACGGGGGAAGTTCCGCCGGGGAAGCCCCCCGGGGGGCTTGGGTGCCCCGGGCCCTGGGCGCGTTCCTCGGGGATGCAGGTCGCCCTGTCGGGGGGCGGTTCCGGGCGACCGTCTGGGCGGCCGGCATGGCCGCCCAAGACATTCAGACTGAGCGCGTTACGATCGGCCGCGAGTCCCCCGGGACTTCCCGGGCATCGGGGTCGGCGAAGCGGTGTCTCCGCCCAACTTGCTTTCGGCGAATGGATTAGTGCGTTCGAGGGTACTCCGGTCCAGCAGGCGTCGGTCGCCCGGGCGCTCCCTCCGGCGTCAGCCGGCAGGGGACATCGCCCAACCCGGGCTAGTACAGGAAGTGGACCTGCGCCTCGCTCAGCCAGTCATCGCCCGTTCCCGGGACGCCGTCCGTCGAGGCGCGCAGGCGGTGGATCATCATACGCAACTGCACGAACGGGGAGGGCCGCCACTCGGCGCCGGCCCCCCAGCGCTCGCGTGCGCCGGTGCGCATGTCCAGGTCGGGGTCGTGGAAGTCGTAGGTCACGAGCGCGTCGACGCCCCGCTCGAGCCGGGCGGAGAACTCGTGCGACAGCATCCACTCGGTCCTCACGGCCCCCGCCCGCTCGCGCC
>VGIY01000126.1 GCA_016867695.1 Candidatus Eiseniibacteriota bacterium
GACGGGATCTACGCCTGCCCGCAGGGCGAGGAGGAGGAGGACGGCGGGGAGGGAGAAGACTCGGACGGCGACGATGCCGTGGGCGAGGATACGGCCGGCGGGGAGATCGATGGCGATGGTAACGAGGATGGCCTCGACGAGGGAGGCCTCGACCAGCTCCCGACTTCCGCGAGCAACCTGAGCCGGGGTGTCCTGCTCGTCCATCATCCGCCTGGCCTTCAGTACAGCGCGGGGATCGACTACTGCGCGTATGCCAGGGACAGCCTTTCGTCTTCCGACTGCCGGGAGGACGTCAACCCGACCGTGCCGCTCGATGCCGCGGCCTCGGTCTGGTTCGTGATCGCCGCCTGGAGCGAGGCGAAGGAGTTCGCCGGGGTCGAGTTCGGGTTCGGGCACTACGACGAGCAGGCCTACGCCATCGTCGACCATGGGCCTTGCTTCCCCGACTCGGGGAGCGAGCTGGCCGACGCGGGCTGGCCCGGGCCGCTGGCGGGCACATCGCTAACGGCCACGACCGCTTGGCAGGGCGAGTTCGTTCCAGTCTACTACTTCGCCGGCTATGCCTACTCGGAGGCCGAGATCGCCATTCAGGGGCGCGAACCGGGAGCCCTCGCCAAGATCACCAACGCGCTCGCCCTGGAGTGTGAGGTCTGGGCGTCGCGATGCGGCGTACTCGGCCTCGGGCGCAGTGGTGTCACACCGTGCCCGAGCATGTCGCTGACGCAGGAAGTCCTCGTGCGGTTCGTGCCCGGCGGGATCGAGCTACCCTCGGGCACCTCCCACGCGACGCCCGCGGAGGTGACCGCGTCCTCCGCGGGCTTCCGTCCACTCCTGTCCGAGTTCTCGGTGCGTCACATCGCCAAGTCATTCCCGGGTGCCGTGAGGGACGCAACGGGCTTCATCTGCAGATCGGGGCAGACCGTCCACCTGACTGACGTGACCGATCATTACCGCCTGCTTGTTGCCGACTCCGTGCAGGCGCTCGAACTGGCCTCCTCTCTCGCCACAGACCCATCGGTCTTGCAGGCGACTGTGGATGTGCTGGAAGCCGACCTCTGCGTTGTCTGGCCCAACGAGTTCGACCTGCCCCACCACAATCACTGGCACCTTCACAACGACCGCTGGGCAGACCCGGAAGTGACGTGCCTTCCCGACGTAGACATTGACGCACCCCAGGCGTGGGACATCATCCAAGGCAGTAGCATGGTGAGGATTGGCGTTCTGGATTCGCCGATCTTCGTTGGTCTTGGCAACCCTCAGGAGGGCCATGAGGACCTGCGGCACGGCCGGATCATCCGCCAGGATGACGGCCACTACCCCGTCCACTATCATGGGACAGCGGTCACCGGGGTGATCGCTTCATGGCCGAACAACGGGCTGGGCACCGTGGGCGTCGATTGGGAGGCGGAGATCTATGGCTACGATGTTAATCGACATCTTGGGTCGGTCAACACCGACGCGATAGCTTATGGCCTCTTCCGGCTTTCTGGTGGCCGGATTTGCTGATGGATCGGACGGGTGATACCGTCCCGCCTGGCGAGGGGCCAGGGGGGGGACGGTCATGGACGACAAGACGCTTTACGCTAGGCTGCTCGGCTTGACGCCGCCCTGGGGGATCGAGAGGGTGGAACTGAAGCTGGCCGAAGGAGAGGTCCACCTCTTCGTGGCGCTGCCCATGAATGAGCTCTGGGTCTGCCCGGAGTGCCTCGAGCGGGCGCCCATTCATGACCACCGGGAGCGGACCTGGCGGCATCTCGACACCTTCCAGTACCGGACACTCCTGCACGCCCGTGTGCCCCGCCTGAACTGCCCGAACCACGGCATCAAGCAGATCCGCGTCCCCTGGGCCGAGGAGAACTCGAGATTCACCGCGCTCTTTGAGGCCCTCGCCATCGAATGGATGAAGCAGGCCTCGATCTCCGCGGTGGCTGAGCGTCTGCACCTCACCTGGGACGAGGCCGCCGGGATCCAGGCTCGCGCCGTTCGGCGGGGTCTGGCACGCCGTCAGGCCGAGCCGGTGCCGTATCTCGGTATCGACGAGACCTCCTTCCAGCGTCGGCACAGGTATGTCACCGTGGTGTCCGACCTCATGAGGTCCCGCGTTCTCTACGTGGCCGATGAGCGCAAGCGCGAGAGCCTCGACGGCTTCTGGGAGGCCATGACCGACGAGCAGTTGCGTGCCGTCGAGGGGGTCGCGCTCGACATGTGGGAGCCGTACATCGGCGCGGTAACCGAGAGCATCCCGAGAGGCGGGGAGAAGATCGTCTTCGACAAGTTCCATGTGGCCAAGCACCTGAATGACGCCGTGGACAAGGTCCGCCGGAGCGAGCACCGCGCCCTTCGCACGAACGGCAAGGAGTGGCTCAAGGGGACGAAGCACGATTGGCTTCGCAACCCAGCCCGGTTCAGCTTGGCCGAGTGGCGTCGCTTCCTTCGGCTGGCCCGGCGGAGCGACCTCAAGACGGCTCGTGCCTGGTCTCTCAAGGAGGAGTTCATGCGGTTCTGGGACTACCGTTACCGCGGTGCTGCCGACCGGCACTTCCGCAGCTGGTACAACTGGGCCATTCGTAGCCGCCTGGAACCCATCAAGCGTGTCGGCCGGATGATCAACCGCTACTACGAGAACATCGCCACCTACTTCCGACACCCGATCACCAATGCGGCTGCCGAGGGCATCAACGCGACGATTCAGCGGATCAAGGGCATGGCCCGAGGCTTCCGCAATCCCGAACGCTTCCGAATGGCGATCTACTTCCATTGCGGTGGACTCGACCTATGCCCCAGCACAACCATGTTCACCCAATGAGATCAGCCACACGATTCCCGGAAGACCCAGCTTATGAGGTTAGAAGAGCGATCACGGACGGGTGCGCGATTCTCAACTGCAGTTGGATTGTCCGTGAGCCTTCCGCGGTGGACCCACCCCCGGCAGGGTTTCAGTACGCGTTCGTCGATGCCTACAAGGCGAATGTTCTTGTCGTGGCTGCGATGGGGAATTGGGATCAGTCGGTGGTTTATCCCGCGAACTGGGACCACGGGAGCCTCGGTGTCGGCAATGTGAAGTGCAATGGCGAGCCCTCTGGGGCTACCAACGCCACAAGCACACACATCGATGTAGCAGCGCCTGGACACAACGTGTACATACCTTGTTACAGCAATGAGGAATGCCCATGTGATGAGAACGGCTATGCGACGTGTACTGGCACGTCTCTCGCTGCTCCAGTCGTGACCGGGATCGCGTCTCTGTTGCTGGCCTACAGCGATCTGCATCAACTAGATCTCTGCAACGATGATCTGGCGGCGTTGATTCGTCTTGGCGCGGACGATCTGGGGGGGGCCGGCTGGGACATCCAGACCGGCTGGGGGATCGTCAATGCCTGGAACAGCCTCATGATCCTCGAGACCAACGAGCCGGAGGATCCGCACTTCGTTCTGTTGTCGGATGCTGGTTCCGATTCCGAGGAGGAGGTGGGGGGACCGGTCGAATACCATCTGTGGGGCGTTGCGGAATGGAATCAAGGACGACCCTGCTCCGAGAACCTCGTGCTGCAGAAGGTCGAGGTGAAAAAGCTGGTGTCGCTGGGAGGGGTGGAGCCGGAGACGGCTGTGGTGTGGGGCCGCGGCTTCCATACGAGGGGCCTGGGCGACTTCGAGTCTGAGCCTGGCGATCCGGGGATCCTGTGGGGCTACGGGCACTGCGAGCCGGTGGGGACTGCGGTGGATGGGAGTTGGTGGTTCAGAACCTGGGTCTACTCATACAACGAGGGCGAGCGCTGGTTCCCCTGCCCTCCAGGGGAGGTCCTTTGGTCGTACGGCGTCTGCTCGGCTCCTTCCTTCTCACGTGTCGGCGAGGAAGCTGGAAGCCTGACAGCCGGGTTCCCGGAGGGCATGCAGATCGGAACCGGAAGCCCAGTGGTGGGTGGCGCGGTCTTCACCCTTCGTCTTCCCGGGCCCGGGCGGCTGCGGGCGAGCGTCTTCGACGTGCAGGGGCGGCAAGTGAGGGTCGTGGCAGAGGGGGACTTCCCGGCTGGTGCGGTCGAGCTCGCGTGGGATCAGCGCGATGATAAGGGAGCGCCGGCGGGCTCGGGGCTCTACATCGTCCGCGTCGAAAGCCCATACGGAATCGCGACGAGGCGATTCATGGTTGTTCGCTAGAGGTAAACGGGCAGTGATGCGCGCAACGCAGAAGTCCTTCCGGGGCAGGAGGGACTCTGCATCGGAGGGTGCTATGAGGGTGTTCTTGGTCGTGCTGGCGGCGCTCGCCCTCGGGCTCTCGACGTGGGCCCGGGCCGATACGCTGCATGTGTTTCCGGACGGGACGGGGGACTACCCGACGATCCAGGCGGCAGTGGATGCGGCCGGCGACGGCGACACCATCCTGCTGGGCGACGGGGTCTTCCGGGGCGACGGGAACCGGGACATCGTGGTGTACAACAAGGCCGTGACGATCGCTTCCGGGTCCGGAGATCCCACGCGCGCGGTGATCGATTGCAGCGGCAGCGAGGCGGATCCGCATTGGGGATTCGAGATCGATTCCAGCTATCCATGCATCATCGAGGGGATCACCGTGAAGAACGGATGGAAGCAGACGCCGCAACGCGGTCGCTGGGGGGGAGCAGTGTTCTGGCGCTATAGCCACGTGAGACTGGTCAACTGCGTCTTCGCGCACAATCGAGCGGACCTTGGCGGCGCGGTCGGCGGGGGCTACGGGGGGATTGAGATCGAGTCATGCACGTTCTATGGGAACGGTGCGCGCGAATGGGGTGGTTCGATCATTCAAGATGATTGGGGCAGTACGACGCTCAGTCACTGCATCATCGCCTTCGGAACAGGCGGGGGATCAGCGCGTTCTTTGTGCGGGGGCGTGCCAATGCAGTGCTGCAACATCTACGGCAACGCGGGCGGCGACTATGACTTCTTCCCGGGCCAGCTCGGCGTGAACGGCAACATCTGCGCGGATCCGCTCTTCTGCGACCCGGCCAGGCTGGACCTGAGCATCGCGGCGGACTCCCCCTGCGCTCCCGGCGGGGAGTGCGGCCTGATGGGGGCGCTGCCCGTGGGCTGCGGCCCGACGCCCGTGGAGGCGACGACCTGGGGAGCGATCAAGGGCCTGTACCGGGCCGAGTAGCGGCGAGGGGCTGACCACTGCGCCTGGCCGTCCTGGCTGGTCAACGTCCCGGTCGCGAGCGGGAACGCCTGCTCCTTGCAGCCGGGGCTTGCCCGGCAGCGCTGGTCAGGGCAGGATGCTGCCGTTGGGGCGCCCGGGCCGGAGAGCGCCGGCGGCGGGGTGGGGCGCCGAGGAGGGAGCATGAGAGTCCTCATCGTCGGCGGCGGGGGGCGCGAGCATGCCCTCGGCTGGGCGATCCGCCGCTCTCCGCTGGGGGCCGAGCTGCACGCCATGCCGGGCAATCCGGGGCTGGCCGGGATCGCCGTCTGCCACCCCGGGGATCCGCTGCGCGCGGTGGATGTCGGCGACCTCGTCTCGCGCCTGGGGATCGACCTCGTCGTCGTCGGGCCCGAGGCGCCGCTGGTCGCCGGGCTGGGCGACGCGATCGCCGCCCGGGGCGTACGCGTCTTCGGCCCGAGCGCGGCGGCGTCGCGGATCGAGGGCAGCAAGATCTTCGCCAAGGAACTGATGCGCCGCCACGGCATCCCGACGGCGGCGCATCGGGTGTTCGACGATCCGGAGAGCGCGTTCGCGGCCGCGCGCGAGGCGCGCTACCCGCTGGTGATCAAGGCCGACGGGCTCGCCGCCGGCAAGGGCGCGCTCATCGCCGGCGATGCCCCGGAGGCGCGGCTGGCGATCGAGGCGCTGATGGTCGAGCGCCGCTTCGGGGAGGCGGGGGCGCGCATCGTCTTCGAGGAGTTCCTGGAAGGCGAGGAGATGAGCGTCTTCGCCATCGCCGCGGGCGAGCGCTATCGGCTCCTCCCGGCGACGCAGGACCACAAGCGCGCCTACGACGGCGATCAGGGACCGAACACGGGCGGCATGGGCGCCTACGCGCCCGTGCCGGGCTGGAGGCCGCAGCTCGAGGCCTGCGTGCGCCGGGAAGTGATCGAACCGACGCTGGCGGCGCTGGCGGCGGAGGGATGCCCCTACACCGGGCTGCTCTACGCCGGGCTGATGGTCAAGGAGGGGGCGCCGCGGGTGGTCGAGTTCAACTGCCGATTCGGAGATCCCGAGACGCAGGCGCTCGTCGCCGTCCTCTCGGGCGATCTGCTGGCGGCGCTCTGGGCGGCGGCGGATCCCGCGGCCGCGGCGGGCGAGCTGCCGCCGCTGGGACACGACGGGCGCGCCGGCGTCTGCGTCGTCGTCGCCGCGGGGGGCTACCCGGGCCCGGCGCGGCAGGGGGACGAGATCGCGGGCGTGGACGAAGCCGCCGCCTGTCCGGGGGCGCTCGTCTTCCACGCCGGCACCGAGCTTCGGGATGGCCGCCTGCGCACCCGGGGAGGGCGCGTGCTCAATGTCGTCGGCGTGGGGGATGATCTGCAGGAGGCTCGGGACCGGGCCTATGCGGCCGCCGGGAGGATCCACATTTCGGAGTCCTTCTACCGCCGCGACATCGCCTGGCGGGGGTTGAGGGCGCGGGAGCGCAGCGCGTTGAAGTCGGGACACTGACCCAAGGAGGGGCCATGGCGAAGCCTGCATCTGGATCGCGCGAGACCCCCCGTGCCGGCGCCGGCGGCGCCGGTGCGAGGGGGCAGGCGGGGAAGCGAGGCAAGCCGGTCGTGGGCGTGCTCTACGGGAGCACATCCGACGAGCCGGTGATCAAGGAGTGCCTGCAGGTGCTCGAACGCTTCGGCGTTCCCTACGAGGCGGCGGTCCTCTCGGCGCACCGGATGCCGGAGAAGACGGCTGCCTACGCCCGCGGCGCGCGCAAGCGCGGGCTGCGGGTGATCGTCTGCGGCGCGGGGATGGCCGCCCACCTGCCGGGCGTCGTCGCCTCGCTGACGACGCTGCCGGTGATCGGCATCCCGCTGTGCGGCTCGGCGCTCGAGGGGGTCGATGCGCTCTTCTCGATGGTCCAGATGCCCGCCGGCGTGCCGGTGGCCACCGTGGCCGTGGGCAAGGCGGGGGCGAAGAACGCCGGGGTCCTCGCGGCGCAGATCCTCGCCCTCTCCGATCCGGCGCTGGCGCGGCGCGTGGAGGAACTGAAGAGCCGCCTGGAGGGGGGCGAGAAGCTCTAGCGCTGCGGGGCGGGCGGGCGGAGAGAAGCGCCGGCGCGGCGTGCGGCGCGGGTGGGAAGGCCTGCGGGTGCCCCCGCGGATAGAGCGCTCCGCCCCGGCGGGCGGTCTCAGGGGAGGTGCTCGAAGGGGCGCTTCAGCGTGGCCTGCAGCCGGTCCTGGCGGAGCCGATCGAGGAGCTCGTCCCGCCTCGGCGCCAGACGCTTGAGCGGCCGCGGCGGCACCCGATCGAGCAGGTAGGCGGCGAAGAGGGGTAGCGCGAGGCTGAGGTCGACCGGCACGCCGAT
>VGIY01000127.1 GCA_016867695.1 Candidatus Eiseniibacteriota bacterium
CGCGCCCGCCAGGGCGGCGACCTCGCGCCCACCTCCGCGGGGCAGGGGCGAGGCGAAGTCGCCGTGACCGATGCGCAGGGCCGCGGCGGTCAGCTCCTCGACCGGGCGGGCCACGCTGCGCGCGAGCAGCAGGCTGAAGAGGGTCGCCACGCCCCCCATCGCCAGCACGAGCGCGAGCAGGGCGCCGAGCAGGCGGCTGCGGCCCGGGTCCGAGCCGGAGATCTCGTCGCTCACCTCGAGCAGGCCGATGATCCGGCCGCGCGCGTCTCGCAGCGGCGTCGCGCCCACGGCCTGCCCGGAGGCGGCAAGCAGCGACCGCACCTCCTCCCCCCCCAGGGCGCGCAGGCGCAGCTCGATGCTCGGCTCCGTGCCCCGGCTCTCGGCCGTCTGGCGGGTCAGCACCGTGACCGGCAGGCCCACCCAGCGCCCCAGATCGGCGAGCGCCTCCTCCAGCAGGAAGCGCCCGATGAGCACCCGCGCCCCTCCGGCGCCGTGGATCTCCGCCGCGGCGGTCCACTGCACGCCCGGGCTGCCGGGCGCGGCGTGCAGGAACCAGCGCTGGTTCCCTTCCGGCAGGTCCGCCTCCCCGGGGAGCACGAGCGCCCCGGCCGCCCCCAGCGTGCGCCCCCGGGCGAGGACGAGCACGCCGTCCAGGCCCCGAGCCGCGCGAAACTCGCGCAGCAGCATCGACAGCGAGTCGCTGCTCCCGTCCCTGACGAAGCGGCGCAGGTCGGGCCGGGCGGCCAGCAGTTCGGCGGTCGCGCCGAGCCTCTCCCCCTGCACGGCGATGAGGTCGAGCGCCCGGTCGCCGGAACGCTGGACTCGCGCCAGCGCCTGCTCGCGGCCCATCTGGCGCAGCAGGCTCGCCCCGGCCAGTCCCACGCCGGCGATGGCCACGGCGACGACGCCGAAGTTGAACCCGACCAGCATCGAGCTGAGTCTCGGCCTGCGCATCGCCAGCACCGCGCTCCCTGGTTGTCCCCCCGGAGGGACCCCGCGCTCCGGCAGGGATCCGGCGCGGGGGCCGGCCCCGCCGGCCGCCGCTCGCCCCGCTCCCGGACTGATCGGGTCGGAGTATACACGGCGCGCGGCGCCGCGCCAGACCGCGGACCGCTAGCGGCCCGCCTCGCCCGCTCCCGCCCGCCACTCGATCAGCCCCTTGAGCACGAGCGTCACGAGCGCCACGATCGTCAGCAGCGAAGCGACCGCGAAGGCGGCCGTGAACTGGTACTCGTTGTAGAGCATCTCGACGTGCAGGGGCACCGTGGTGGTCAGCCCGCGGATGTGTCCCGAGACGACCGACACGGCGCCGAACTCGCCCACCGAGCGCGCCGTGCAGAGGATGACCCCGTAGAAGAGGCCCCAGCGAATCTTCGGCAGGCTGACCCGGAAGAAGGTCTGCCAGCCGCCGGCCCCGAGCGTGACGGCGGCCTCCTCCTCCTCGACGCCCTGGGAGCGCATCAGCGGAATCAGCTCGCGGGCGACCAGCGGCGCGGTGACGAAGGCGGTCGCCAGCACGATCCCCGGCAGGGCGAAGATGATCTTGATCCCGTGCGCCTGCAGCCAGGGACCCCAGAGCCCCTGGGCGCCGAAGAGCAACACGAAGAGCATGCCGGCGATCACCGGCGAGACGCTGAAGGGCAGGTCGATCATCGTCACCAGCAGGTTCTTGCCGCGGAACTCGAACTTGGCGATGGACCAGGCGGCCGCCAGCCCGAAGAGCAGGTTGAAGGGCACGACGATCGCCGTCGTCAGCAGCGTCAGCCGGATCGCCGCCAGGGCCACCGGCTCGCCGACCGCCGCCAGGTAGGCGCGCCACCCCTCCGACAGCGCCTTGCCGAAGACGAGCAGCAGCGGCAGCACGAGGAAGAGCAGCAGGAAGACGAGCGCCGCGCCGATGAGCAGCGTGCGCACGAGCGGCGGCTCGGTCAGGCTGCGCGGGCGCCCACCGGCGGCCCGCGGCCAGCGCCAACGAGGGAATCGACGCATGCCCGTGCCCCTCTCCTCTAGGCCGCCGGCGCCCGGACGCCGCTGCGCATCGAGAGCATGTTGACGAGCAGCAGGATCAGGAACGAGACGAGCAGAAAGGCCAGCGCCACCGCCGTCGCGCCGGCGTAGTCGTACTCCTCGAGCTTGATCATGATCAGCAGGGGCGTGATCTCGGACTTCATCGGCATGTTGCCGGCGATGAAGATGACCGAGCCGTACTCGCCGAGCCCGCGGGCCAGCGCCAGCGTGAATCCGGTCGCCGCCGCCGGGGCCAGCTCGGGCAAGATCAGCCGCAGGAAGGTCTGCAGCCGGCTCGCGCCCATGCTGGCGGCCGCCTCTTCGATCGCCGCCGGCAGTTCGCGCAGCACCGGCTGCACGGTGCGCACGACGAAGGGCAGGCCGACGAAGGTGAGCGCGGCGATGATCCCCAGCGGCGTGTAGGAGACCTGGATGCCGAGGCGGGCGAGGTGCTGGCCGACCCAGCCGTTGGAGGCGTAGACGGTGGTCAGCGCGATCCCGGCCACGGCCGTCGGCAGCGCGAAGGGCAGGTCGACGAGACCGTCGATCAGCCGCTTGCCGGGAAAGTCGTAGCGCTCGAGGACCCAGGCGAGGAGAAGCCCGAAGAGAACGTTGATCAGCGCGGCGACGAGCGCCGTGCCCAGGCTCAGGCGATAGGCGGCCAGCGTGCGCGGCGCCAGCACGGTGCTCAGGAGGTGGCCGCCGTCGGAGGTGGCCGCCTTGAGCACCAGCGCGCCGAGGGGGATGAAGACGAGCAGGCCGAGATAGGCCAGCGTGAACCCGAGCGCCAGGCCGAAGCCGGGCAGCACCCCGCGCTCACGCTCTCTCATCTCGGCCTCATCCCCCCCGGGCGCCTACTTCCCGCCCGCGTAGATCTGATCGAACGTCCCCCCCTCGCCGAAGTGGACGTGCTGCGCCCGCGCCCAGCCGCCGAAATCCTCGTCGATGGTCATCGTCTCCAGGGGGGGGAAGCGCTCGGCGAACGCCTCGGCCACGGAGACGAGGCGCGGCCTGTAGTAGTGCCTGGCGGCGATCTCCTGGCCGGCGGGCGAGTAGAGGTACTCCAGGTAGGCCGTCGCCGCGGTCCGCGTGCCGCGGCGCTCGACGACCCGATCGACCACCGTAACCGGCGGCTCGGCGAGGATGGAGACCGAGGGAATGACGATCTCGAACTTGCCGGGATGCAGGTCGCGGGTGACGAGCAGCGCCTCGTTCTCCCAGGCGATGAGGACGTCGCCGATGCCCCGCTCCACGAAGGTCACGGTCGAGCCGCGCGCCCCCGTGTCGAGGATCGGGACGTTCCGGAAGACGCGCCCCACCAGGTCGCGCGCCGCCCCCTCGTCCCCACCCGAGGCGCGCAGCGCGTAGCCCCAGGCGGCGAGGTAGTTCCAGCGCGCGCCGCCCGAGGTCTTCGGATTGGGCGTGACGACCGAGATCCCGGGACGCCCCAGGTCGTCCCAGTCGCGGATCTGCTTGGGATTGCCCTGGCGCACCAGGAAGACGATCGTCGAGGTATAGGGGCAGCTGTTGTGCGCGAGCCGGGTCTGCCAGTCCGCCGCGATCATGCCCCGGGCGGAGATGGCGTCGATGTCGTAGGCCAGCGCGAGCGTGACGACATCGGCCTCGAGTCCGTCGATTACCGCCCGCGCCTGCTTGCCCGCTCCGCCGTGGGACTGCTGGATCCTGACCTCCTGGCCGGTGCTGTCCCTCCAGAAGCCGGCGAAGGCGGCGTTGAACTCCTCGTAGAGCTCCCTCGTCGGATCGTAGGAGACATTCAGCAGCTTCACCGGGCCGGTCTTCGCCCCCGGCGCCGGACCGCCGGCCGTCAGGGCCAGGACCCACGAGAGACAGAGAACGGCTCGCCAGCTCTTCACGGCTTCCTCCTTCGAGCGTCCGGGGGAACGCTGCCCGCCAGCGTCTTCGAGGCGCCGGTGTTCTCCCCCGCCCGGGCGCCGGCGGGCGGGCGGTCCGGCTCGAGCGCGCCCAGGTCGGCGCGCACGATCAGCACCGGCAGATCCCTCAGATCGGCGAGCAGCCCGCCGACCACGCCCTCCAGCGAGATGCGCCGGCTGCGATCCGGGAGGGGCGCGCCGACCACGATCATGTCGTAGCCCCCCTCGCTGAGCTCCCGGCGGATCTCGTCGCCGATCCTGCCCCGCCGCAGCTGCGTCCGCTCGGGAACGCCGAGCAGGCTCAGCGTGCGGGCGGCGCCGGCCAGGAATCGCCGCCCCTGCTCCAGCCACTGCTCGCTGCTCTCCTCGGGCGCCACCGAGAGGACCGTCGCCGCGGCCCCAAGATGGCGGATCAGCCGGCCGGCGAAGAGGACGTCGTACTTGCCCGCCTCGCCCGCGGCGACGCTGATGAGCACGCGCTGCGGCACGGGACGCGGCGGCGAGGGAGCCAGCAGCAGGTGGTGCTCCTGGCTCTCGAGGAGGCGCTCGGCCGCGGCCGTGGCGCCTTCGGCCGGCAGGGCGTGAAGGACGAGATCGTACGGCTGTCGCGTCGTCTCGCGGGCCAGGGTCTCGCTCAGGTCGTCGGGGGAGCTGCGCAGGTCGACGGCCGCGGGCCCCCCGCCGATCCGCTCGCGCAGCTGCTCGAGGTGGGCGTGCATCCGCGGCTCGTCCGGATCGAGGCCGAGCAGCGTCAGCCGCGCGTGCGCGAGCCGCCCGATGCTCCCGGCCAGCTCGACCGCGGCTGCGCCTTCGGGCGAGCCGTCGGTCACGGCGAGGAAGCTCAGCCCCGGATGGAGCAGCGCGTGGGTCCGGCGCACGCCCACCCAGGCCTGGTCGCCGGCGGCGAGCGGGAACTGGCGCGCCTGGTGCTGCGAGCGGGTCGCCTCGACGAGGATGTAGTCGGCGCCGAAGGGCACGGCCGGCGAGATCGGGCGCACGCGCTGGAGCGGCGGCAGGCGCAGGCGGATCTTCTGGATCGAGCCGGAGAAGCCCGCCTCGTCGACGAGCGCCCGGCCGAGCAGCGGCCAGCGCAGCGCGTCGGGGGAGTCCTTGACCGCCACGTCCTCGGGGCGGAAGAGCACTTGCACGCGCCGCTCGCCCCCGCCTGCGGTGACCTGGCCGTCGAACGGCAGGACGACCGGGCCTAGCTTCACGCCCGAAGGCGTGCACTCACCGACCATCAGGTTGGCGCGCCCGAGGAAGGTGGCGACGAACTCGGTCTGCGGCCGCAGGTAGAGCTCCATCGGCGGGCCGACCTCGAGCAGGCGCCCGTAGTTCATCACCCCCATCCGATCGGCGAGCTCGAAGCCCTCCTCCTGATCGTGGGTGACGAAGATCGTCGTCACCCCCAGCTCGCTCTGGATGCGGCGCAGGAAGCGGCGCAGCTCGGCGCGGATCTTGGCGTCCAGCGCGCCGAAGGGCTCGTCGAGCAGGAGGACGGAGGGCTGGTGCGCGAGCGCGCGCGCCAGCGCCACGCGCTGCTGCTGGCCGCCGGAGAGCTGATGCGGCAGGCGCTTCTCCAGGCCGACGAGGCCGACCAGCTCGAGCAGCTCGTCGCGCCGCCGGCGCCGCTCCGCGGCGGGCGTCTTGCGGATCCTCAGCGCGAACTCGATGTTGGCCGCCACGGTCAGGTGCCGGAAGAGCGCGTAGTGCTGAAAGACGAAGCCGACGCCGCGGCGCTGCGGGGAGACTCCCGTGACGTCGCTGCCGTGGAGGAGGATCCGCCCGGCGTCGATCTCGAGCAGCCCGGCGATCATGCGCAGCACGGTGCTCTTGCCGCTGCCGCTCGGCCCGAGCAGGACGAAGAGCTCGCCGTCGCGCACTTCCAGGGAGACATTGTTGACGACGCAGTGGCTGCCGAAGCACTTGTTGAGATGGTCGAGGACGATCGCCATGCTTGCCGCTCTCTCCCTCCGGGGCGCGCCCGACTCACCACCCGAGGCCGCCGCCGAGCCGGACGACGTCCGTCGGGGGCAAACAGGCGCCCGTCCCCTCCGGGCGCTTCCGGCGCCCCCCCTCTGAACAAGGATCGTCCGCGGCGGTCACAAGATCGGTCGAAAGGCGGTGACAAGCGCTTCCCCGCGCAAGGGCCTGGTCGCGCGCGATCCGCCGCCGGGGGCTCGCCGCCGCGGCCCGGGGGCCGAGCGGGGGGGCGCAGTCGCTGCCGGGCGCCCGGCCCGGGAAGCCGAGCGGGCGGGCGCAGTCGCTCCCGGGCGCCCGGGCCGGGGGGGCGATGGGGCCGGCACAGTCGCTGCCGCGCGCCCCGGCCGGCAGCCCTTGAGCAAGCCGCCTCCGAGCGCCTCAACGCGCAACCGGAAAGAGCGTTGCGGGCGTTTTCTCATCTCGGATCTCAAGCCTGGGAGCGATCCCGCCGGCCTACTCCGAGGCGAGCGCGGCGATCGGGTCGAGTCGCGCCGCGCGGCGCGCGGGCAGGATCCCGCTGGCCAGGCCGACGGCGAGGCTCAGCGCCAGGGCCATGACGACGTACTCCGGCGGCGTCTTGACCGGCAGCCCGGGCAGGGCGAGTCCCAGCAGCCCGGCGATCGACAGGCCCCCCAGCAGCCCCGCCAGTCCGCCCGCGGTCGACAGCAGCGCCGCCTCGGCGAGGAACAGGAGCAGGATCTGGCGCTGCGTGGCGCCGAGGGCCTTCGCCAGGCCGATCTCCTCGGTACGCTCGTGGACCGAGATCCACATCATGGTCAGGATCCCGATCGCTCCCACGAGCAGCGAGATCGCGCCGATCCCGGCGACGGCGAGGCTGACGATGCGCAGGATCCGATCGAGCGTCTCGATCATCCCCGTCTGCGTCGTGACGGTGAAGTCCTCCACGCCGCCGTGACGCTCGCGCAGCGTCGCGCGCACGCGCGCGGCCACGGAATCGATCGCCGAGGCGTGGGCGGCCAGGAGGTGGATCTCCTGCAGCTCCTCCCGGTTGAAGAGCCGCAGCGCCTGCGCGACCGGAATGTACACCGCGTCGTCGATGTCGAAGCCGAGTAGCTGCCCCTTGGACTCCATCACCCCGATCACGGTGAAGCGCTGTCCGGCGATGCGGACATGCTCGCCCAGGGCGCTGCCGTCGCCGAAGAGCTCCCGCCGAACGGTCGGCCCGAGGACCGCCAGCGGGGCGCCATGACGGGGATCCCCGTCGGGCAGGAATCGCCCCGTGCGCACGCCCATCTTCCACGCCCGAGTCGCCGCCCCGGTGACGCCGTAGATGTAGACGCCGCGCTCCCGCCCTCCAGACTTGACCGTCGCGGTGCCCATGACGACCGGCACGACCTCGGCGACGCCGCGCAGGCGTGCCAGCGCGGCGCCGTCCTCGAGCGTCAGGCTGCGGACCGTGCCGCCCAGCGCGCCGGGCACGCCGCTCGTCTCGACCTTGCCCGGATTCACGCTGACGAGATTCGTGCCGAACTGGGCGAACTGGTTGAGCATGTAGAGGCGCGTCCCCTCCCCCAGGGAGGTCAGCAGGATCACCGCG
>VGIY01000128.1 GCA_016867695.1 Candidatus Eiseniibacteriota bacterium
GGTCGAGGAGGGCATCGTCGCCGGCTGGGACGACCCCCGCCTGCCGACGCTCTGCGGCATGCGCCGCCGGGGCTACACGCCCGAGTCGATCCGCGACTTCTGCGAGCGCGTGGGGCTGGCCAAGCGCGAGAGCCTGGTCGACGTCGCCATGCTCGAGCACTGCCTGCGGGAGGACCTGAACCGCCGCGCGCGGCGCGTCATGGCCGTGCTGCGGCCGCTCAAGGTCCTGCTCCTCAACTACCCCGAGGACCGCGTCGAGGAGCTCGAGGCGGTCAACAACCCCGAGGACGAGGCGGCCGGCACGCGCCGCCTGCCCTTCTCCCGCGAGATCTTCATCGAGCAGGACGACTTCCGCGAGGATCCGCCCAAGAAGTACTTCCGCCTCTCCCCGGGCCGCGAGGTCCGCCTCAAGCACGCCTACTACATCACCTGCGAAGAAGTCCTCAAGGACCCCGCCAGCGGCGCGATCGTCGAACTGCGCTGCCGCTACGACCCCGCCTCGCGGGGCGGCTGGACGCAGGACGGTCGGATGGTCAAGGGCACGCTCCACTGGGTGTCGGCGGCGCAGGCGCGGCAGGCCGAGGTGCGCCTGTACGACCACCTCTTCACCCGCGCGGATCCGCTGGACGTGGAGGAGGGCGAGGACTTCCTGGCCTCGCTCAACCCGCTCTCGCTCGAGGTCCTGCGCGGATGCCTCCTCGAGCCGGGCCTCGCCGCCGCGCAGCCGGGCGAGCGGTTCCAGTTCCTGCGCCACGGCTACTTCTGCGCCGATCCCGACTCGACGGGCGAGCGCCTGGTCTTCAATCGCACCGTCCCGCTGCGCGATTCCTGGGCGAAGATCGAGAGGAACAGGCCGGCGGGCGGCTGACGGGCCGGCCGGAAGCGGGGAGATGCCCGCGTCAGGCGCGGATCGCGGCGCACCCGGCGCCGGCACTCCCTCCGGACATGGCCCGGCGCGGAGGCCGCGACCCCGAGCGGGCCGGGGCGCGGTCAGCCGCAGCGCCGCTGCAGCGCGATGCCGGCGACGATGAGCGCCAGCCCGACGACCGAGGAGGGGAAGAGCTCCTCTCCGACGACGAAGTGGAGCAGGAGGAGCGAGAGGAACGGCGCGAGGAAGATCAGGTTGGCGACCCGCGCGGTGGTCGCGGAGAGGCGCAGCGCCGTCAGCCAGAGCACGAAGGTGAACCCCATCTCGAAGCAGCCGACATAGGCCGCTCCGCTCCATCCCGCGCCCCAGGGCGGCACGGGCACGCCGCGCCACGCGGCGAAGCCGGCCGTGAAGCCGAAGCCCCAGAGGAACCCGAGGAAGAGCTTGACCACACCGTCGCGCCCGTCGCGCAGGTTGAGGATCCAGTAGAGCGCCCAGACGACGGAGCTGCCCAGGGCCAGGCCGACGCCGAGCGCGTCGGTCGGGCGCAGCGCCAGGACCTGGCCGCGAGTGGCGATGACGGACACGCCCAGGAGGCTGATCCCCAGAGCCAGGAAGCCGGCCGGACGGATGCGCTGCTTGAGCAGCGGGATCGAAAGCAGCGCCAGGGCGATCGACCAGGTGTAGTTGAGCGGCTGCGCCTCCTGTCCCGGCAGCCGGGCGTAGGCCTCGAACAGCATCGAGTAGTACAGGAAAGGGCTCATCCCCCCGGCCAGCGCCGAGCGCAGCCACTGCCGGCGCGTCGTCGCCCGCAGCAGGTGCAGCTTGCGCTGGACGAGCAGAACGAGGAGCAGCGCCAGCGTGGAGAAGAGGGAAGCGCCAAGAAGCAACTGCGTCGGGCTGAGGACGCGCAGGCTCAGCTCGAAGGCCGAGGCGACCGTCGACCAGAGCAAGACCGCCGCCAGGCCATAGGCGTAAGCCTGCGGTTGACGCCCGCCAATGTGAGACATGAGCGCAGCCTAGCCCGCGCGCCGCGCGCGGCCAAGTCCGATCCCCCAGGAGCGCCGTGCTGGCGACGGCATTGCGTCTCGAGAAGGGGATTGAAACTCGGCCATCTCCGAGGGGTGTCAGGGACTGGAGCCCGCGAAGGGGCGCACAGGAAGTGAGGGAGGAGAGGATGGATCTCGTTGAACGTCAAGGCGTTGTGACGATGAAGGGCCGCCCGGTCGTGCTCCAGGGGCCGAGCGTGGAAGTGGGGCGGCCAGCTCCTGGATTCCGCGTCGTTGACGGCTCGTTCCAGCCGGTCGAGCTGGGGGCCTTCGCCGGCCGGCCGCTGCTGATCAGCACCGTGCAGAGCCTGGACACGGGGGTCTGCGCCCTGCAGACGAAACGCTTCCACGAAGAAGTCGCGCGGCTGCCCGCGGATGTGGTATACATTGTACTGAGCACGGACCTGCCTTTCGCGCAGAAGCGCTTTTGTGAGACGGAGAAGGTCGATCGCGCCCATGTCCTGTCCGACCATGTCTGGCGGGACTTCGGCTTGCGCTATGGGGTGCTGATCAAGGATCTCGGTCTGCTCGCGCGCGCGGTCTTCGTGATCGGTCGGGACGGACGGCTGGTGTACAAGCAGATCGTGTCGGAGTTGAGCGAACATCCCGGCTACGATGAGGCGCTGGAGGCCATTCGCGCGGCGGCCGGCTGAAGCCGGCCGGCCCGCGCGGTGGGGAACGGAGGTGGGCCATGGCAGCCTTCGATGATTGCCTGGCCAAGGGCCGGCTAAAGAAGATCGAACCTGACATCAACCACGTCGCCCGAGAGCTGCAGACCGCCAAGGACGAGCTGGAGCGGGCGCGGATGTCCTGCGGCAGCGGCAACTGGAACGAAGTGGCCATGCAGTCCTACTTCGTGCTGACCCGCTGCGCCCGGGCGGCGATCCATGCCCGCGGCTACAAGGACACGAACCTGTACGGCCTCCAGGTGGCGATCGAGCACCTCTTCATCCAGACGGGAGAGCTCGAGAAGGACATCACCAAGCAGATCCGCGACGCCAAGGACGTCAAGGACACGGTCTACCACGGCCGGCGGGCGACGGCCCTCGAGGCCCGCAATATGATCGCGGCCGCGCAGCGCTTCGCCAAGTTCGTGTTCGGGCGGCTTGCCCTGCCGGGGTTCGACGCCGAGCAGATCCCGACCAACATCCCCGAGCTGAACAGCCGGCGCGCCGAGGCCCATGGCGCCGCCGATCGCGACCGCCTGCCCGAGGGGCAGCCGGGAGAGGGAGCCCCCCGGCCCGAGTGGCGGCCGCGCCCGGGCGGCTGGCAGCCTCGCCCCGACCGCCCGCGAAGCGGGGGCTACTCGCGCCCCGCGGGACCGGCCCGCCCGGCGCCCCGCGACGGCGCGGACGACGACGACCGCCAGCCCGAGGGCGACCTGCAGCCGGACCACAGCCGGCAGATCGACTGGCTGAAGATGGCGCGCCCGAACCCGTCCGCCTGGAGTGGCCGGCCGCCCTACCGCCGCGCCGCCGCTGAGCAGCCGCGGCGGTGGACGCCGCCTCCCGATGAAGGGAAGGACGGGTAGGCCGACAGCGTGTAGACCGGGCAGCGATGCGGGCACCATGCGGGCCGGCGGCGCTCCGGGCGCGTCCGGCCCGCAACGACTGGTCCGCGCGCGCATCCCGGCCTAGTCGGCCTCTCCCGGCTTCCAGGCCTCGAAGACCTTCCCGGTCAGCTCGGGCCCGGGAGTCAGCGCCTGCTTGCCCGGCGCCCAGCCCGACGGGGTCACCTGCCCCGTCTGGCGTGCGTGCTGGAACGCCTGCAGCTGACGGATCAGCTCCCCCACGTTGCGCCCCACGGCGGGGGCCAGCACTTCCATCGCCTGGATCACGCCGTCGGGATCGATGAGGAAGCGACCGCGGATGTCGACGCCCGCCGCCTCGTCGTAGACGGCGTAGGCGCGGCCGATCCTCCCGCCGGGATCCGAGAGCATCGGATAGGGGACGCCTCCGGGGATCATCTTGGAAAGCTCGTGCTCCTGCCACATCTTGTGCACGAAGTGGCTGTCCACGCTGACCGAGAGCACTTCCGCCCCGAGCTTGCGGATCTCGGCGTACTTGGCGGCAACTGCCGTCAACTCGGTCGGTCAGACGAAGGTGAAGTCGCCCGGGTAGAAGCAGAGCACGACCCACTGGCCCTTGTAGTCGGAGAGCTTGACCACGCCGAAGGTCCCGTCGACGAAAGCATTGGCCTCGAAGTCGGGAGCCGCCCTGCCCACCATGACCGCCATCGTCGGTTCCTCCCTCTGGTTCGCCCCCCTCGCCGGGTCCGTCGCGCGCTCAGCCTCCGGAGGGCCGAGCGGCCCCCGCGCCGGGCTCACGCACGATCGAACGGGCTTCTTCTCCATGTTCGCGCCTCCTTTCCCTCTTGCCGGCGCCGGTCGTCTCCGGCGCCGGCCCCGATCGCCCGACGGCGCGCCGCTCGAGCGCCCGCACGAGATCGGCGACCGTCGCGTTCACCGGCGTCGGGATCCCCCGCTCGCGCCCGAGGCGCACGATCTCGCCGTTGAGATACTCGATCTCGGTCGGCTCGCCGCGCGCGATGTCCACCGCCATCGAGGGGATGTTCCCTCCCGTCGCCCCGCCGATGTAGCGGTTGAAATCCCCCGGAGTCATCTCGAGTTCCACGCCCTCCGCCGCTGCCACCGCGCGTACCTCGGCCAGCAGGGGGGCTTTCAGCCGATCCAGCCCCGGGTCCGCCAGGTCGGCGTTGCATCCCCCGAGCAGCGCCGCGAGAGGATTGGCGAGGCAGTTGATGGACAGCTTCTCCCACTCCGCCGCGCGCAGGTCGGCGAGCAGCTCGCACTCCGGCCCCTCACGTCCCAGCCGCTCCGCCAGGATCCTCGTCGCCGGGGCATCCCGCAGGCGAAGCCGGCCCGGGTAGTAGAGCAGCCGTCCCGGCTCCGGAACGCGCGCGCCGAAGTAGACCAGGCCGCGATCGATCGACCGTCCCAACCGCTCCCCCACGCGCTCGTCGACGCGCAAGCCGTTCTGCAGGGCGACGGCGCCCGCGGACGGGCCGAGTCGCTCCCGCAGCCAGAGCGCCGTCTCCTCCAGGCGGGTGAGCTTGCCGGTCAGCAGCGCGAGGTCGTCCGAGCCCAGGCGCGGCACCTCCGCCGGCGAGGCGGTCTGCAGGCTCACGGGCGAAGAGCCGCCCGCGCCGGCGTCGCCCGTCTCGACGACCAGCCCCCTCTCGCGCACCGCCCGCCAGTGGGCGCTGCCGCCGACGAGCGTCACATGCCCGGGCGCGCCGCCCTCGAGCATCGCCGCCAGCGTCGAGCCGACGGCGCCGGCGCCGATCACCCAGAAGTGCGCCTCAGGTCCCATGGACCTCGACTCTCCCTCGGACCGCCCGCAGGCATCGGGCCCGGGCGGCCTCGACGGCCCTCCGCTGCTCAGCCTCGGCGACACTCCGCTCGCCACCCAGCCTGGGCCACCCCGTCGTGGCTGCAAGTCGATTGCGCGGCTCCGCGCTTGCCGCCGCCGGCCGAGAACCGCGTATACTCTACGGCAGGCGCCCGGGAGAAGCCCAACGCGAACCGCGCTCCCCCGCCGTGATTCGCGCTCCCCCGCTCCCCGCGCGGCCGACCGGCGAAGCCTGAAGGAACGGGCTCCAACCCTCGGAGGGGCAAGCGCATGATGCGTCCGGCGCTGATCCTGGGACTCGGCGGCCTGCTGGCCGCCGGGTCCGCGGCACTCGAGCTGTTCGTCAACGGGGACTTCGAGACGGCTCTCGCGCCGCCCTGGTTGAGCGACACGGGCGGCCCGGGCACCTTCATCGTCCGGGCCACGACCTTCGATCCCGATCCCGACTATGAGGTGCTGGTGCAGAAGGGCTCGGGCAACGGCCACGCCAAGCTCTGGCAGACGATCGCCGTGCCCTCCCCGGAGGTCGTCTTCTCGATCACCGCCAAGCTGCAGGCCTCGGCGACCTGGGGCGCGACCCGCCCCTGGGCCGTCGCCGCGATCCTGCTCTACTACGAGGACCAACTCGGCAGGCTGTACGGCACGACCTGCATCGCCCGTCCCTCGACCCACTGCCCCTGGACGAGCAGCGACTCGTTCCGCCTCATCACCGTCGCCGACGAGGAGTGGCGCACGCACACGATCGACGTCGCGCAGGAACTGCAGTACTTCGCCGGCGTCGACCCGCAGGCGGTCTCCCGCATCCGCGTCGGCCTGGCGGCCGTCGTCGGCGCCGATTGCTGAGGGGCGACGGAGACGGCGAAGGTCTTCGCCGACGATGTCAGCCTGAGCTTCCAGAGCGGCGAGCCGCTGGTGCGCTACATCGACCATCTGATCGACGACGGCGACAGCGACGGCAACGGCCGGCTCGATCCGGGCGAAGAGGTCGGGCTGATCCTCAGCCTGAGGAACTTCGGCGCTCCGGCGGAGGACGTCCGTCTGACGATCACGACCGACGATCCCTACATCCTCGTCGTCGACGGCACGGCCGAATACGGCGACCTGGCCCCGGGGGAGATCGCCACGAACGCGGGCGACCCGCTGATCCTGCTCGCTCCCGCCCTGGCGCGGATCGGGCACATCGCCGACTTCACCGCCGTGGCCACCTTCACCGGGGGGCAGGCGGTGTCGACCTTCCGCGTCTGCATCGGCAAGTTCAGCTTCCTCGTCTGGGACCCGACTGGCGATCAATCGAGCGGGCCGGTGCTGTTCGAGACGCTGCAGGCCCTCGGATACGAGGGCGGCTACCGGCAGTCGATCGAGTACACCGATCTCGACCTCTACGCCAGCCTCTTCGTCTCGCTGGGCGTCTACCCCAACGCCTTCCGCGTCGCCTACGACGCGCCCGAGGCGACGGCGATCACGAGCTATCTCGCCCAGGGCGGCTGCGTCTACCTCGAGGGGGGGGATGTCTGGGTCTACGACACGCAGAACGGCGGCTTCGACTTCGGCCCCGCCTTCAAGATCCTCCCCGTGGCCGACGGCAACCCCGACCTCGTCACCGTCAAGGGGCGCTCGGCCACCTTCACCCAGGGGATGCGCTTCGACTACCAGGGGGAGAACGAGTACATCGACCGCATCAACCGCACCGGCGCCGGGGTCATCGTCTTCGAGAGCGAGTCCCCCTGGTACATCACCGGCGTCGCCTACAACTCGGGCGTCTACCGGACGATCGGCACCTCGTTCGAGTTCGCCGGCCTGACCGACGGGGAGCCTCCCTCCACCCGCGAGGCGCTGGCGCGGGCGATGATCGAGTACTTCATCCCGCCGCAGACCCAGGCGGCGCCGCTCCCCCCGCGGCGCGGAGCCTCGGGGATCGCGCTCGCGCCGCCCGGCCCGCAGCCCGCCCCCGGGACGGCGCTGCTGCGCTTCTCGCTGCCGAGCGAGACGGCGCTCGACGTCGGGCTCTTCGACCCGCAAGGCCGCCGCCTGCGCACGCTGGCCCGCGGGCCCCACGCCAGAGGAGAGCACGCGCTCGCGCTCACCCGCGGCGACCTCGCCGCCGGCGTCTAC
>VGIY01000129.1 GCA_016867695.1 Candidatus Eiseniibacteriota bacterium
GGCGGCCAGCAGCAGCGCCGCGGCGACCAGGCGCCCGCGGCGGCATCGGCGATTCTGCACCATGGCGAACACCTCTCTGGACCGACCCGTACACCCTAGCCGCGCAGCCCGTGCTTCTCCATGCGCGAGTAGAGGGTCCGGCGGGTCAGCCCGAGGAGCGCTGCGGCGCGGCTCTTGTTCCCTTGCGCCTTGGCCAGCGCCCCGAGGATCAGCTTCTTCTCGAGCTCCTCGAGCACCAGACCCTCATCCGGGATCTGCATGTCCGGCAAGGCGTTCGCACCGGCGGGCCGCGACGGGGAGGGGATCTGCTCCGCCTCGATCCGCCCCCCCCCGGAGACGATCAGGGCCCGCTCCAGGATGTTCTCGAGCTCCCGCACATTGCCCGGCAGCGGATGGTCGAGCAGCCGTTCCAGCGCCGCGGGCGAGAGCCCTGCCGGATCCACCCCCCTGGCTCTCAAGAAGCGTTCCACGAGCGGGGGGATGTCCTCCCGGCGCTCCCGCAGGGGCGGCATCGTGATCGGGAAGACGTTGATGCGGTAGAAGAGGTCCTCGCGAAACTCGCCGCCCGCGATCGCCTCCTCGAGGGCGCGATGCGTGGCGGCGATCAGGCGCACGTCGACGCGCGTCGTCTCCGTCCCCCCGACCGGGATGAAGCTCTTCTCCTCCATCGCCTGGAGGAGCTTCAGCTGGATCGCCGGCGAGATGTCCCCGATCTCGTCGAGGAAGAGCGTGCCTTCCCCGGCCGCCGCGAACAGCCCCTCCTTGCGCCTCACGGCGCCGGTGAAGGCGCCCTTCTCGTGGCCGAAGAGCTCGCTCTCGAGCAGCGTGTCGGGCAGCGCCGAGCAGTTGATCTTCAGGAACGGTCGCGCGCGGCGCGGGCTGGCCAGGTGGATAGCCCGCGCCAGCGCCGTCTTGCCCGTGCCGCTCTCGCCGCGCAGCAGCACGGTCGTCTCGGTCGCGGCGACCTTGCGCGCCAGGTCGAAGACCGCCTGCATCGCCGGGCTGCGCCCGATCAGGTTCTCGAACGAGGCCTTCGCCTCGAGCGCCGCGACCCGCTCGGCCAGGAGTCCGCGCTCGCGCTCCAGGCGGCGGCGCTCGAAGGCGCGCTCGACGCGCAGGCTCATCTCGAATTCCTTGTAGGGCTTCTGCACGTAGTCGAGCGCCCCCTCGGCCAGCGCGGCGCGCGCCGTCTCGAGCGTGGCGTAGGCGGTGAGCAGGATGAAGGGCGTCTCCGGCCAGCGGCGGCGCACCAGGCGCAGCAGCGCCAATCCGTCCGGCGCGGGCATGCGCAGATCGGAGACGACCAGGTCGAAGCGCCCCGCCTCCAGCGCCGCCGCCGCGGCCGCGCCCGAGTCCGCGGCGGTCACCCGGTATCCCGTCTCCGTGAAGAGGTCGACCAGATTGCGGCGCAGCTCCTCCTCGTCGTCGACGACGAGGATGTGGAAGCCGCCTCGCTCCGCGCGCGGATCGCTCATCTCGCCTCCCCGGATCGCTCGCCGCGGCTCCCCGGCCCGCCCGAGGCGGGCAGCCGCAGGTGGAAGCAGGCGCCCCGGCCCGGCGCGCCCTTCAGCTCGACGCCGCCGCCGTAGAGGTCCAGCAGCGAGCGCACCACCGTGAGCCCCAGCCCGGAGCCGCCCGGTTTGGTCGTGTAGAAGGGATCGAAGGCGCGGCGCTGCTGCTCCTCCGTCAGGCCGGCGCCCGTGTCGCACACGCTGAGGGCGATCTCGCCTCCGCTCCGGTGCGCCGCGAGGCTCACCGTGCCCCCCCGCGGCAGGGCGTCGCGCGCGTTGAGCAGGAGATTGACCAGGATCTGGTGCAGCGCGGCGGCAGGGAAGTCGCAGCGCAGCGGCTCGGGCGGCGGCGTCCAGCGCAGGGCCACGCCCTGGCGGCGCAGCTCCCCCTCCATGAGCTCGAGCACGGTGCCCACCGTCGCGCCCAGGTCGGCCTCGGCGCGCTGCGCCGGCGGCCGCGCCAGCGAGAGATAGCGCGCCAGGATCTCGTCGAGGCGGGCGACCTCGCGCGGGATCGCCTCGAACCACTCGAGGACATCCTCGGCCGGCACGCCCTGGCTGATCTTGGCGCGCACGCGCTCGGCGCGGGAAGAGACGACGGCCAGCGGATTGCGGATCTCGTGCGCCAGCATCGCGGCCAGCTCCCCGGCGGCGGCCAGGGCGGCGGTCTGGCGCAGCGTGCGCTCGGCCAGCGCCCGCGCCCGCATGAGCCGGTAGAAGTAGACCGTCAGCAGGAGCACGACGATCATGCCCGCGGCCGCGCTCACGTAGACCTGGCGCCGCAGCCCGGCCAGCGCGCCGAAGTGGCCCGCGCCCCCCTCCGCGGCCACGACCGCGATCACACGACCCTCCCCGTCGAAGGCGGGCGCGAAGGCGGTCTTCAGGTAGAGCCCCTCGACGCGGTAGAGCGCGCTGGCCGCGGGGACGCCGGCGAGCGCGGCGGTGGCCGCCGCGTAGTGGAGCTCGATCGCCGGGTGGGCGTGGCCGGCGGGATAGCGGCCGGCCGCGTCCGTCAGGTGCCGGCGGTGGGGGTCGAAGAGGTAGAGGTCGCCCAGGTCGGTCTCGAAGGCGATCCGGGCCAACCTGTCGCGCAGCGCGCCGGTGGCGTCGGGAGCGCCCGCGGGCAGGCTGTCGCCCGCGGCGGCGACCTCCGCGGGCGACAAGCCGGCGGCCGTGGCGCTGGCCACGGCGAGCAGGCGCTCGCCCAGCTCCTGCTCCATCGTGCCGCGCACCTGGATCAGCGTCAGGTAGGCGCTGGCGTTCAGCGCGAGCAGCAGCAGGGCGAGGAACAGCGCGAGGAGGAGCAGCCGCGGGGGCACGCGCCAGCGCATCTTCATCGTGCCTCGGTCCGAGGGTCGCCCGGCGCCGGCGAACGACGGCGCCTCTCCCCGCCGGTCCCGGCCCGCGAGGAAGCGGGACGCCCGGGGCGCCCGCTCCGCTCCTCGGGCCGGCGGTCCGCGCGTCTCAGCCGAGCCGCCGCTCGAACCGGAAGCCGCACTCCTCGAGGTGCTGGATCGACGGCAGCAGGTCCTCTCGGGAGACCTGCAGGGTGATGTTGACCGGCTCGGTCAACTCGGCTCTCACCGTGTCGTAGACGACGTCGAAGCCGACGACGCCCGCGCCGCAGGCCTGATGGAGGTCGAGCGCGCCGTCGTTGTCATGGAAGTGGAGGTCGACGATCCGGTCGCGGAACTGGACGATCCACTCCTCGGGAGCGAACTTGGAGAAGCAGGCGGCATGACCGACGTCGCAGCAGAAGCGGAGCCAGGGCGAGTCGACCGCCTCGAAGAGCCGCATCAGCACCGTCTCGTCCGTCTCCCAGGTGTTGCGCAGGGCGACGATGACCTCCTCGTCGCGGGCGCGGGCCACCAGGTCCTCGAGGCCGGCCACGCACTGCTCGACCCACCAGTCGATCTCCTCGGGATTGATGTGGTTGCTGAAGCCGCTGTGGAAGATGGCCGTGCGCGCCCCGAGGATCTTGCCGATCTCCAGCCCCTCCTGCAGCATCTCGAGGCTGTGCTTCAGGATCCACTTGTCGTGGCTGGCCAGCTTCAGATCGTGGTGCGGCAGGTGGGCGATGACCTTGATCTTGTTGCGCCGCAGCTCGATCGCCAGGCGCTCCAGGTCCCGGATGGCGACGTCGGCGTTGAAGCTCGTGTCGGCAAGGCTGACCTCGGCGTTGAGGCCGTGCTCGCGCAGGAAGGGGATCGCCAGGGGCAGCTCGGCCAGGGGCACCGGGAAGGAGAGGGGGAAGAGGAGCATGGAGTTCTCGGCCCCCCCCGCTTCCTCCTCCGCGACCGGCGTCTCTTCGGGCGCCGCGGCGACCGGCTCGGGCTCGGCGGCCGCGGCCTTCTTCGCCCGGCTCCGGCCCGAGGCGGCCCCCTTCTGGGCGCGGGCTTCGCCCTGCCCGGCGGCGGCGGTCTCCTGGAGGGCGTCTTGCTTCGTCAACGTGCTCTCTCCTTCCCCGCGGCCGGCTCCGTGGCCGCGCGACGACTCGCACCGGAGCTACGACTTGGCCTTCTCGATCTCCTCCGCCAGGCGGGGCACGATCTTGAACAGGTCGCCGACGAGCCCGTAGTCGGCCGCGGCGAAGATCGGCGCGTCGGGGTCCTTGTTGATGGCCACGATGCACTTCGCGGTGCGCATGCCGGCCAGGTGCTGGATCGCCCCGGAGATGCCCACGGCAATGTAGAGCTTGGGCGAAATCGTCTTGCCCGTCTGCCCGACCTGGTGGCCGTGATCGATCCAGCCGGCGTCGACGGCGGCGCGGGAGGCGCCCACCGCGCCGCCGAGAACCGTCGCCAGGCGCTCGACGAGCGCGAAGTTCGCCGGCTCCTTGAGACCCCTGCCGCCGGAGACGACGACCTCCGCCTCCTGGACGTCGATCTGCCCCTCGGCCTGCTTCTCGAGCCCCACGGTGCGGGCGCGCACCTCGGCGGGAAGGTCGACCGCCAGTGGCTCCGTCGAGGGGCGGCCGTCCGCGGCCGGCGCCGCGGGGAAGGCGCCCGGGCGCAGCGTGGCGACCGCCGGCGTGCGCACGGCCCGCAGCGTCGCGAAGACCTTGCCGCCGTACATCGACTTGACCGCCTCGAAGGAACCCTCCGCCTCCCTCAGGGAGATGCAGCTGCTCATCAGCGGCATGCCGCGCCGGGCGGCCAGCCCCGCGGCGAGGTCGCGCCCCATGGCGGTCGCCGACAGCAGCACGAGATCGGGCTGCAGCGTCTCGACCGCCCGGTCGAGAGCGGCCAGGTAGCCCTCGTTCCAGTAGAGCGCCAGACGCGGATCCTCGACCGTGTGGATCCGGGCCAGGCCGCAGGCGGCGAGCTGCTCGGCGGCGGGCGCCGCCTTCTCGGCGACGATGAGCGCGTGAACTTCGCCGCCCAACTGGCGGCCGAGACCCGCCGCCTCGAGGGCGCTCTTGCGCAGGCGCCCCTCGCGCTGCTCGGCGAAGACCAGAATGCGTCGGGCCATCCCTCTCCCCCTCCCTAGAGCACCCTAGAGAACCTCAGAGAACCTTAGAGAACCTTAGAGCACCTTCGCCTCGCTGCGCAGCAGCTCGACGACCTGGGACACGATCACCTCGGCCTCGCCCGCGAACTTCCTGCCCCCCGTCCGCTCGGGCGGCGGCGCCACGGCGACCACCCGCACGCCGGCCGCCCCGGGTCCGACGCGCTCCGCGGGCAGATCGGGCCGGGCGACCTCGATCGGCTTGCGCTTGGCCGCCATGATGCCCTTGAGCGAGGCGTAGCGCGGCTCGTTGATCCCCTTTTCGACGCTGATCAGGGCGGGCAGCCCGAGCTCGACGACCTCGCGGCCGCCCTCGATCTCCCGCCGCGCCCGCAGCGTCCGCTCGCCCGTCCACTCGATGTGCGTGACCAGCGCCGCGTGCGGCAGGCCGAGGAGTTCGGCCAGGCCGACGGCCACGAGGTCGGACTCGACGTCGATGGTCAGCTTCCCGCAGAGGACGAGGTCGGGCTGCAACTCGGCCAGCACGGCCGCGAGGATGCGCGCCGTGGAGAGGCCGTCCCCGCCCAGCAGCGCCGGATCCTGGACGACGATCCCCCGATCGGCGCCCATGGCCAGGCACTTGCGCACCTCGGCCTGCGCCGACTCGGGGCCGACGGAAACGACGATCACCTCGCCGCCTCCGCGCGCCTCCTTGATGCGCAGCGCCTCCTCGACGGCGAACTCGTCGTAGGGGTTGACGACCATCTCGGCATCGGCGAGCGCGACCGACTTCCCGTCGGCGGCGAGCTGGACGCGCGCCTCCGAGCTCGGCACCTGCTTCACGCACACGGCGATCTTCAACCGGCGACCTCCCCTGGCCCCAGCGCCTTGCACGCGGGGGCAACGGCAAAACAAAACAAGCCTCCACAGGGGCCCATAAGGCTCACGCGGAGCGCTCGTCCTTCGGATCCGTCCGGCTATGCCGGCGTGCCAGGCCCCGGGCGGCGCACGCCGGTGCGCAAGAGCCTCTGCCCGAACGGACAACGGGCGACCGTAGCAGAGTTCTCGCCCCCGGGTCAATGGAAAGTCGAACCCGGATCGGGGCCGCCGCCCGGCGCGGCTCACTCCTCGGCGGCGAGTTCCTCAAGGAAGGCCTGGAGCCGATCGGCCGAGGCGAGCCGCCAGCCCGAGGGTAGGTGGGGGCGGGGCGGCGGCGCCCCCGCGGTCTCCTCGAGGCCGCGGAAGCGAAACTCCCCTCCAGCATCCAACGGACGGCAGATGAAGGAGATCCGCCCCTGGGTGGATGTCGTTTCGAGGGGCGGATCGTATTCGACTCCCAGCAGGACCTCGCCCGATTCGTCCGCCACGACCCAGCCGGCGACGCCCAGCGACCGGGGATCGACCCGCAGCTCGGCGACCCAGACCGTCTCCCGGGCGTCGCGGACGACGCCGCGGAGGATCCATGCCGTCGCGCTCGCCGCGAGCGCGGGCTCCTGCAGGCGCGCCGCGAGCGCGGAGGGCCGGAAGAGGAACCAGCCCAGCGATCGAAGCCGTTCCGCCGAGACCGGTTCGGCAGTGCTGCCACGATGCGCCCCGCTCTCGAAGGCCACCCGCTGGCGGGGGAAGCGCAGGCACCAATCCTCCTCCCCGGCCCAGAGCGCGAGCACGGGCGAGAGGAGGCCCGGACGGAGCTGGAGCTGCGCGCCGCGATCGGGATGCAGAGCGAACTGCGCCCCCAGCGCCGGGATCCCGCGCCGGCCGACGAGGAGATGCAGAGTCCCTTTGCCTTTCAGCGAAGCAGGTTGCGGCTCTCGGTTCAACCACTCCACGAGCTGGGCGGGCGAGTCGGGGGGGAGCGCGGGCGGAGGTGTCCGGCGGCCGCAGCCGGACGCGGCGAGGGCGATCAGGAGCGCGAGCGCCGGCAGGCCGAGCCAGTCTCCGGTACGGCCGGCCCTGGCCGCGCCCGGCGCGCGGGACGGGGTCTTCGCGGTCGCACTCAAGGCGAGCCTCCCATGGATTCGCAGGATTCCCCCGCGGTCTTGGAGCCCCCGGGGGCCCCGCGGCGGGGCCGCGACCGCGCTCGCTCCCCGCCCGCGCGCCCCCCGGGGGGCGCGCGGGCGCGCCTCTCTCGAACCCCCGCCGTCTCCGCGGATCCCGAACTGCGCTCCGGGATCGGGAGGTGTCCGCGCCGTCCGGCTTCGCCGTCGCCTTGCGGCTTCCTGGCGCGGCGACGGAGCCCTACAATGGGCCTCGTCGCGCCGGCGCTATCGAGCGCGCCGGCGCGCAGTGTCGGGCCGGAACGCCGGCCCGGGCAAGGAGGAATCGGATGGAGCTGGCGGCCGCGGCGATCCCCGAGGCGATTTTCACCGTCGTCGACGT
>VGIY01000130.1 GCA_016867695.1 Candidatus Eiseniibacteriota bacterium
GTCATGAAGAGGAATTTCGGATCCGGGGTCAGGTTGAAGGGCGCCTCCCGGAGTCCGTAGAAGGCCTCGTACATACCGCCTCGCTACTTGAACCTCGGGATCTCGGCCAGCACCGGCAGCCGCAGCTGCTCCTCGAGCTCCTCCCGATCGCGGAAGGAGCGGTCGAAGCCGTCGGCGAGGAAGGCCAGGCCGATGGCGACGAGGAGCGCGAAGAGCGGGATCACCGCTAGGCGCACGCTGTCGGTCGTGCGCACGACGTAGGCCGGCAGGGCCTCCTCGAGCACGAGAACGTCGACGAAATTGAGCCCGATGCGCGTCGTCAAGGCGTCGGCGCGGCGCGCCACGAGCGCCTCCTGGGTCGTGCGCAGCGACTGGAGAGTGCGGTCGAGGCGCGAGAGCCGGGCTTCGCGGTCGGGGAAGGCCAGGAGCTGGTCGTCGATGAAGTCGAGGCTCGCCTGCAGCGAGGCGACCTTGGCCCCCGAGGCTTGGACCTGAGCGTGCAGGTACTGCAGGTAGGCGGTCGCCTCCGACGCCAGCGTGCGCTCCAGCTCCCCCAGGCGCTCCTGGAGCGCCAGGACGCGCGGGTGGCTGTCGGTGTACTGGCCGCGAAGGGCGAAGTACTCCGACTTGACCTGGAGGATCATCTTGCGCAGCGTGATGATCACCGACTCGCCCTGCTGGTAGGGATCGCTGAAGGCGTAGGCTGAGGCGCTGCCCGCGTCGGCGCGCATCAGCTCGTCCAGCCAGCGCACTCGGGCTTCCCGTTCGGCGACGTCGGACCGGGCCATGGCCAGGTCCATCTCGAGCGCCCGCTTGGCGCTGAGCAGCTGGGCCCGCTCCTGGGGCAGCTCGACCGAGCCGACCTGGGCGAGGAAGTCCGCCCGGCGCTCCTCCCAGAGCTGGATCTGCCCCTCGATCTCCTCGACTTCCCGATTGAGGTAGTCGGTCGGGTCCTGGTCGCGCAGCGAGGTGCGGAACTCCTGATAGGCCAGCGTCAGGGCGCGCACGGCCTCCTCGGCCCACATCGGCTTCCGCGCCTGGTAGCGGATCTCGATCACCGAGGACTTCCCGGGCACCTCGGCCTTCACCACTGCCGGGTCGATCCGCAGCGGTTCGCCCCCGGGACCGCGAACGCCGCGCCGCTCGAGCAGCGCCTGGGCCCGCTGGTGGATCGCCGCGCTGCGGATCGTCTCCAGCTCCGAGGTCAGCTCCTCCTCCCAGGAGAGCAGCTTGACGTTCGGGCTGAAGGCGGTCGTCTGCTGCCCGCGGCTGACGAGCACCTTGGCCGCCGACTCGTAGACGGCCACGGCCCGCAGGGCGACCCTCGCGGTGAGCGCCGCCGCCACGGCGACGACGAGGATGACGATCCACTTGCGGCGCAGCAGCACGGTCAGGAACCCCCTGAGGGTCATCCCCGCCCGGCGCTTCTCCTGCACGTCCGCCACGATCACACCCCGCTGGTTGGCCCGGTCGTCACGGCTGTCCGGCGCGCCAGTAGATCTCGTCGACGTGGAACGCCTTCCACCCCTCTATGTAGGCGGTGAAGGGCACGATGTTCTGACGCACGAACTGGTCCACGAACAGGTTGATGTCGGCGATCAGCGTGCGCGGCACGAAGACCAGGTCGTAGGGCTGCAGGAAGAGGTCCCTCGCCTCGGCCCGGCCGTCGAGCGCGGCGTCGAGGTCGACCTTGTAGACGTCCATCTCGCTCGGGCCCGTCCGCCGCAGGACGACGACGCTCGACAGGCGCCCCGTCTTGCGCGGCCCCCCGGCGCTGCCCAGGGCGTGGAGCGCGGTCATGCCCGGCACGAAGCCCTTCGCCCCGGGGATTTCGACCTCGCCGAAGACATAGACCTCCTCGGCGGCGTGGGCCACGAGCATGGCCGAGACCTCGGGGTAACGGATCAGCCGGCGCAGCTGGGAGCGCAGCTCCTCGGTCACCTCGGGGATCGTCCGGCCGGCGGCGACGATGTCGCCCGCCCCCGGCGCGCTGATGCGTCCGTCGGGGCGCACGGGCACCGTCGCGCTCATGGCCTCCTCGCCGACGACCACGAGACGCAGTTCGTCGCCCGGCTTGAGCCGGTACTCGAACTCCAGGGGCGCCTGTTCGGCGGGCTGGGCGTGCGGGGTGGCGCCCAGGAGCTTGGGCTGCCCGCCGCCGCCGCCGCACCCGGCGATCAGGAGAAGCGACAGGCACAGACACCATGCGCCAGCTCGGCGCGCTCGCACAGTCTTCCCCATGGCCGTCATCCTTGACCGGCTGGTCGACCCAGCGCACCCTCCGGACAGCGGAACTCCCTTTCCCGTGCGCCGATTGCCGGTGCGGACGGTAGCATCGTCCCTCCGCGCCGGTCAATCGCGCTCCCGCCGGGGCTCATCCCCGCGAGCCGCCGCCTCATCGAGAGGTCGGCCCACGAATGGCCGATCTTGACCCTTCCGGGCAGTCTATCTGCTTCCGCCCGAACTCGTAGCGCGATCCCGCTCGAGCAGCAGCCCTTGGAAGAGCAGCGGGAGCAGGAGCTCGTGGTGGCCGAGGATGTAGCAGCCCCTGCCCCCCGGTCCGGGGGGACGGCGGACGACATTCTCGGCGCAACGGTAATTGACTGCGAAATCGAGTGTTGCGGTGACGAGGCGCTCGCTGGAGGCGCCCAGGTTGATGGCCACGGAGCAGGCCTTGAGGAACACCTCCGGCAGGAGGACGGCGCTGCCGACGTTCAGGACGACCGCTCCGGCGAGGTCCTGCAGGTGCGCCGCCAGGATGCGGAAGTCGCGCGCCGAGGCGGCCCCGGTCGCCTCGCCGGAGAAGTCGGGGTGCTGGTGGACGATGTCGGTGCCGATGGCGACGTGGACCGTCGCCGGGATGCCGCGCTCGTAGCAGGCGCCGAGGAACGACGGGATGCGCCAGGCCTCCCGGCGGGCGAGTAGGAGGCGGCCCAGCGCCTCGCCCAGGCCCTCCCCGCGATCGGCCGCTTCCAGCGACGCGCCGTTGACGAAGGCCGCCGTCTCGCGCGCCATGCCGAAGCGCCCGCTGGGCAACGCGTCGGCCACCGCCTCCGAGGTCTCGCCCCAGAGCGCCAGCTCCGCCTCATGGATGGCGAAGGCGCCGTTGACGGCGCAGAGCGTCGCCAGATCCTCGTCGAGCAGGCGGATGAGCAGGGGGACCAGGCCGGTCTTGACGACGTGCGCCCCGAACATCCAGACGACCGGGCGGCCGTCCCGCCGGGCGGCGAGGATCGCCCGGACGAGGAGCTTCAGCTCCCGCGCCGCCAGCAGGTCGGGCAGGCCGTCCCAGAACTGCTCGAAGGAGCCGGGATCGGCCGGAGGCCGCGCCAGCGACGGGGCGCCGACGAGCGAGGCCCGCTGCTCAATGCTCGTACGACGCAGCCGGTGGAGATCCGCCTCCGGATAGCGACCCATCCGCCTTCCTCCCGTCGGACCGGCCGGCGATGTCCGTGAGCACGGCGGCGATGGAGCCGATCGCCAGCTTGCTCTTCATCTGCACCGGGATGCGCCGCTCGTCGTCCGACAGCCAGACGGTCAGCGTCCCCTCCTGCTTGAAGAGCCCCGGCGTGCGCAGCGCCGGCTCGAGCACCAGGCAGTCGAAGGTCCCGGCCGGCACCTCGATCCGCTCGCGGCGCAGCACGTCGGTCCGCAGGGGATAGTTCTTGCGATCGGCGTGGCAGTCAAGGTGGAACGAGTCGCCAGGCTCCATCCGGCGAGCCCGCACGGCGAAGAAGGCGCTCAGGATGTCGTGGGCGCCGGGGAGGATCTCGACGATCTTGCCGTCGTCGTAGACCGCCAGGTGGTTGCGCGGGTCGAAGCGGACGACCATGTCGGCGCGGAAGTCCCCCTCGCGCAGGCGCTTCTCGAACCGGCGCGGCTGGAGCAGATCGGCCGTGACGAAGGACTCGATCCGGTCCCGGACATGGAAGAACGTGGAGAAGAAGTTGTTGCTCTCGGCGGTCGTGAGGATGTGCAGGCAGGTGTCACCCTCGATCACCGTCCGCCGGGGGACCTCGATCGTCGCCTCCCCGGCGCGGATTGGGCCGAAGCGCACAGAGTAGGTCAGCTTCTCCCCCACCTGGATCGCCGTCTGGAAGTGGGGGTGCTGGCGGCGGAACTGGTGCAGCGCCCTGGCGTGGGGGTCGAAGGCGGAACGGGGCTCGCCCGCCAGGGCCGGGATCGCCAACGGTCCGGCCCCGTCGCCCTGCCCGAATGCCCCGGCGCAGGCCGCCAGACAGGCGATCCATCCGATCCAGAGCCTCCGGCCCATGCGCCGATCCCCCGTGCCGACGCGCGCGCCAGAGGGGCGCCCGCGGGCGTCAGCTCTCCAGCGCCTGCTTGCGACTCAGGCGCACCTTGCCTTCCTCATCGACCCCGATGACCTTGACCTTCACCAGATCCCCCTCCCGGACGACATCTTCTACCCGCGCGACGCGAGTGTGATCCAGCTCGGAGATGTGCACGAGGCCGTCCTTGCCCGGCAGGATCTCGACGAAGGCGCCGAAATTGGTGATCCGCACGACCCGCCCCTGGTAGATCGCCCCCACCTCGGGGTCCTCCGAGATGGCGCGGATCATCTCCACCGCCCGGGCGGCCATGGCCGCGTCGAGGCAGGCGATCTTGATCTCGCCCGAGTCCTGGATGTCGATGACGGCGTCGGTCTCGTCGGTGATCTTCTTGATCATCTTGCCTCCGGGGCCGATGATTTCGCGGATCCGGTCGACCGGCACCTGCAGGATGGTGATCCGCGGCGCGTACTGCGAGATCGCCGGCCGCGGCGCGGCCAGCGCCTTGTCCATCTCGTCGAGGATGTGCAGCCGGGCGCGACGCGCCTGCTCGACGCCGTCGGCCAGCGCCTGGCGGCCGAGGCCGGAGACCTTCAGGTCCATCTGCACGGCGGTGATCCCCTCGCGCGTGCCGGCCACCTTGAGATCCATGTCGCCCAGGTGGTCCTCGACGCCCTGGATGTCCGTCAGCACCCGGTACCGGTTCCCGTCGCCGATCAGCCCCATGGCGATCCCGGCCACGGAGGCCTTGACGGGCACGCCGGCGTCCATCAGCGACAGGCTGCCGCCGCAGACGCTGGCCATCGAGGAGGAGCCGTTCGACGCGAGGATCTCGGAAACGATGCGCAGCGTGTAGGGGAAGCTCTCGTTGGAGGGCACGACCGCGGTGAGCGCGCGCTCGGCCAGGTTCCCGTGGCCGATGTCGCGGCGCGAGGGGCCGCGGTTGGGCTTGGCCTCGCCGACGCTGTAGCCGGGGAAGTTGTAGTGCAGGATGAAGGTCTTCCAGCTCTGCCCGACCAGCTCCTCGATGCGCTGCTCGTCCATCGAGGTCCCGAGCGTGGTCACGACGAGCGCCTGCGTCTCGCCGCGCGTGAAGATCGCCGAGCCGTGGGCCCGGGGCAGGACCCCCACCTCGCAGTGGATCGGGCGGACCTGGTCGAAAGCGCGCCCGTCCACGCGCCGGCCCTCCTCGAGGACCAGGCGGCGCAGGTGGGCGTTCTCGATCTCCTCGGCGGCCTGGCGGATCGCCCCCTTGGACTCGGGATAGGCCTCGGCCAACGCCTCGAGCGCTTCGGCCAGCACCGCCCGCCTCGCCTCGGAGCGCTCCCGCTTCACCGGCAGCTCCATGGCCCGGCGCAGGCGGTCCCCGTAGCGCGACTCGACCTCGGCGGCGAGCCCCGCGGGCAGACTGCGCTCCGGCAGCGCCCGCTTGCTCGCCGGGGCGAGCGCCAGGAGCTTCTCCTGCAGCTCGACGATCTTGCGGATCGCCGGCAGGGCGAAGTCGCAGGCCTCGAGGAACTCCGCCTCGGAGATCTCCCGCGCCTCCCCCTCGGTCATGACCAGCTCGTCGCGCGTCCCGGCGAAGATGAGGTTGAGCGTGCTCTCCTCGAGCTGGGCGAAGGTCGGATTGAGGACCAGCTCGCCCTTGACCTTGCCCACGCGCACCGCGCCGATGGGGCCCGGGAAGGGGCAGTCGGAGAGGCAGACGGCGGTGGAGGCGGCGATGATCGCCAGCGTGTCGGCGTCGTTCTCCTTGTCGGAGGAGAGCACTTCGTTGGCGATGTTGATCTCGTTGCGGATCTGCTCGTCGAAGAGCGGGCGCAGCGGGCGATCGACGAGCCGGGCGCTGACCGTCTCCTTCTCGGTCGGCCGCCCTTCCCGCTTGAAGAAGCCGCCCGGGATGCGGCCGGCGGCGTAGGTCTTCTCGCGGTAGTCGACGAAGAGCGGGATGAAGTCGAGGTGCGCCGACTCGTCCCGGGCGAAGACGACCGCGCTGTGCACGACCGTGTCGGCGTAGCGCGCCAGGCAGCTCCCGGAGGCCTGCTTGGCGATCCGGCCCGTCTCCAGGCGCAGCACGCGCCCGCCCAGTTCCATCTCCACGGAATGCATCATCGTCTTCCCTTTCCTTGATCGCGCACGGGTGGTTCCGGGGGAACAACACGACGGCGCCGCCGGACGGCGGTGCCGAACGCTGGCGACCGGTGCGGTCCGGCTAGCGACGCAGCCCCAGGTCCTTGATGAGCTTGCGATAACGCTCGACCTTGGCGACTCGCAGGTAGTCGAGCAGGCGCCGCCGGCGGCCGACCATGCGCAGCAGGCCGCGGCGCGAGTGGTGATCGCTGGTGTGCGTCTTGAAGTGCTCGGTGAGGTAGCGGATCTTCTCGGTCAGCAGGGCCACCTGCACCTCGGGCGACCCGGAGTCCATCCCGTGCAGCTTGTACTGGGTCACGATCTCCTGCTTCTTGTCCTTCGTCAGCGCCATGCCTCCTCCAGTCCGTGTCGCGCGCGCCGGACCCTCCGGCCGAATTGCTTACGCATGTCGAGCTTGGGACCCTAGCAGACCGCTCCGGGACCGGCAAGCCGTTTCTGGCCCAGCGCGGCGAGCCGGCCGCGCACCCGAACCAGGTCCGCCTCGATCGCCTCGCGCAACTCCTTCAGGCTCGAGAAGATGCGCTGGTCCCGCAGCCGCTCCAGGAAGCGCACCTCGAGCGTCCGCCCATAGAGGTCCTCCTGGAAGTCGAGCAGGTGCACCTCGACCGGCCGCGCGGCGGGCCCCGGGCCGAGCGTCGGCGGGGCGCCGACGACGGCGGCCGCACCGAAGTCCCGGCCCTCGAGGAGCACGGTGGCCACGTAGACGCCGTCGGCGGGCAGGAGCTGCGCCGGGTCCACCTCGAGATTGGCGGTCGGGACCAGTTCGCGGCGCCCCACGCCCCGCCCGCGGCCGACGGAGCCGGCGAGCGAGAAGGGGCGCCCCAGGAGCGCGGCCGCCTCGCCCACGGCCCCCCGCCGGAGCA
>VGIY01000131.1 GCA_016867695.1 Candidatus Eiseniibacteriota bacterium
CGTGGTCGTCGACGGCGCGACCATTCCGGAGTCACTGCTGGAGAGCGAGCTGTTCGGCCATGTCCGGGGTGCGTACACCGGCGCGTCGGCCGCCAAGATCGGGCGATTGCCGCTGGCTGAAGGCGGAACGCTCTTCCTGGACGAGATCGCGAACCTAAGCCTAGCGGCGCAGGGGAAGCTGCTTCTCTTCCTCGACAGCCATCGTTGCACAGCGGTGGGATCGGAGAAGGAGATCCAGCTCGACGTGCGCCTCATCGCGGCCACGAACCAGGATCTCGAGAGCATGGTCAGGGAAGGCAGGTTCCGTGCCGACTTGCTCTACCGGATCCAGGTCGCGGCCGTCACCCTGCCGCCGCTACGCGAACGCGTGCTGGACATCGGCCCGCTGGCCAGTCTCTTTGTCGCCAGACTGGGCAAGGAAATGGGCCGGCCCCACGCCAGGCTCTCGACGGACGCGATCGAGCTCCTGGAATCCTGCCCGTGGCCCGGCAACGTCCGGCAGCTCAAGCACGTTCTGGAAGGCTCCCTGGTGCTGGCGGAGCGCGACATCCTGCACGCCGCGGACCTTGTCCTGCCGGCACCGGCACGGGAGGAGGCCGCTGAGCGCGGGGAGAGCCGTGCAGATGCCGCGACGGCCTTGCCGGCGGGACCCGATCCGGGGTCTGTCACGGGTCGGTACGCGGAGCAAGTCGCGCAGTTCGAGCGCGACCTGATCACGAGGGCTATGGAGAAGACCGGCGGAAACAAGTCAGCCGCGGGGAGATTGCTCGGGCTGGATGACAATCAAATCCGCTACCTGTGCCGCAAGCACAGCGTCCTTTGACCCCCGAAGCCGGCCTGTCGCCGCCACCCCGGTCGTCTTCAGACCCGTGGAATAGTCATGGGATACCTTGACTTCTTCGCTCCCCAGGCCATGCCCTCCGCCCGTGCCCAGCCCATCGGTTCACCCTCTGTGGGCAACTCGACGGCGCCGACACATCCGCGCGGTCAACCCACGAGGCATCCGGGAGCGGCGCCAACTCAGTGAGCACCAGCAAGGTAGGCCGCAATCGTCGAGTCGCGCTTCGGTTCGCCGTCACTGCGAGCTGAATCGCGCGCCAATGGCTCTTGGACCCGCCTGTCATCTGCCTGTGGCACGACTCCTGCACTCCTGACGATCGACTGCGCCGGATTGCTCATGGCGCTCTTCCCCGGTTCTGAAGAAGGAGCGGGCTCGATCGGGCAGGTCGCAGGGCTTTGCGCGCGGCCGAGGGGAGGGCGGTGTGACCGGGCGCACGCGAGAAGGCGCCACACCCATGGCTGGTGTGGGAGGACACAGGCGGACAGGTCGTCCTGTCAGGGAGGAGACGATCATGGGAATCCACCGGAGTAGCTTAGTGTCAGTGCTGGTTGCCGTCTTCGCGGTCGCCGGAGTCTGGGTGTGGTCGGGGTGCGGCAACCAGGGTGAGGGCACGACGGCTCCGCCGACCGCGTGGCACGGAATCGACGCGCGGACTCTGGCCGCTGAGGGCGAAGACATCGGGCAATCGACTGCCGATGAGATGGTCGAGCAGGTGGCGTCCGGGCAGATGACCGAGCAGGAACTGCAGTGCCTGGCTCGGCAGCAGCTCCCGGCCGGGCCGGAGGGGAGTGGTGAGGCCCCCGCACGCGAGATCGGCACGATGTCTCTGCATCGGGGGTACACGGAGTTCGCTGCGCCGTGGGCCCATGGCTCCGCCAACAAGTCGCACACCGGATGTGTCGCGACGATCAACCCCAGTACAGGAGTCGGGCGGGCGTACGCCAGGGGATATCCGAACACGGCCACATGGGCGCAGTGCTCGGTGGCGAACACGCCGCCGGGAACCGCCCTCAGGTACACGGGCCCTACGCGGAGCGGCAACGTCATCCTCAAGACCCCTTCGATGTACAGCGGATTCATGGTCAGGGGACTGGCCGCCTCCGCATCCGCATGGTTGACGGTTCAGGAGTACCTCCCCAACGGCCAGTTCAGCCGCAACTACGAGCAGCGAGTGGACTGGATCTCTTGCGTCGGGAGCTTCTCCAGAGACCTGAACGGACGCTACCTTTCGATCGACCTGAAGACGAACTACCTGTATCGAATCACGATCTGGGCCTACGCCAACGCCTCGTCAGGATCGACTCCGCAGACGGGCTCGGCTACCGATATCTCCTCCGCTCAGCTGAAGAAGGTCTGGATCGGGTATTGACGGGACACTGATGCCGCCCAGGCGCTTGATCGAGAGAAGGGAGGCTTCCATGCGGTGCATGATCATGATCGCCGGTTCGTCCCTGATCCTCGCCGCCAGCGCTGCGTTCGCCGCACCAAACCCCGGCTACCAGGTGTCCCAGGCCGCGCTGGTGCCCGGAGGCGTCGCCTCTGCGCAAGGGACCTACACGACGGTGCGTGGCGGTATGGGGTATGTCGGCGCGGGACAGTCGGCGAGCGCCAGCTATCTGCTCTGGGCCGGAGCCGGCGTACCAGCGGCCTTCACCAGTCCGGTCCCCGGACCCGACGAGGCGTGGGTCTTCCGGACGTTGCCCAACGCCCCAAACCCCTTCAGTCGGGACACCGTCATCCGCTACCAGCTCCCACAGGCTTCCGATGTCACCGTGGCCATCTACGACCACGGCGGGCGACTGATCCGGCATCTCGCCTCTGCGGGCCGGGCAGCCGGGCCGCATGCGCTGCGGTGGGACGGGCGCGACGAAGAAGGACGGACCGTTCCGTCTGGCGTCTACCTCTACAAACTGCGGGCCGGCAGCAGCTCCCACGAGGGCAGGATGGTGGTTCTGAGGTAGGGCTCCAACCCGGAGCCCCCGCTCCTGCCGCGTGCCCCGTCAGCGGCAAGAAGGAGGAGAAGACGATGCGTGGCAAGTCCCGTAACCAGGCACGGATCCGCGCGGGAGTCTCGACCGGATGCGCCCTGCTCACCCTAGTGGCAGTCCTGGGCGCAATCTGCGCGGTCCAGGCGGACACGCCGGTCACATTCACCTACCAGGGAATCCTGACCGATCCGAACGGCCATCTCGCGACGGGCGAGTACAACATGCGGTTCTCCATCTACCCCGCTGCCACAGGCGGGACGCCCCTGTGGACAGAACTGCACGACTACAACTCGCAGAAGGTCGTCGTGACCGGCGGCCTCTTCGAGGTGCTGCTGGGTCAATTCGTGGACATCGATCCGACCCTCCTCCCGGGCGACGGAAGCACTCCGTACCTAGAGGTCCAGGTGGAGGCTGAAGTCCTCTCACCGCGCAAGCCGCTCAACTCGGTGCCGTACGCCCTCCTGGCGGGCCAACCAGGCGCAGGCGGCAACACCCTTGACGAAGCCTATGACGAGGGCGGACCTGGCGCCGGCAGGGTGATCTGCGCTGATGCGGGGCCCGTCCTCATCGACTGCGCTGATGGACTCGCCGTCAGCGGGAGTGTCTCCGTCGGCGATGATCTCTCAGTGAACGACCGCGCCTACGTCAACCGGTCGCTTGCCGTGGGGAGCTATGCTCTTGGCCTCGAGGGATCCGTGTACATCACTCAGCAGCAGGTGTCGATCGGCGGATGGAACCTATACGTGGAGAAAGAGTCCCACGTTGGGTCCTTGAGCCTGAGATTCGACTACAACAGCGGCTGGCAGAGCATCGATCCGAACCAGGTTAGGGTCTTCAACCACGACCTAGGCGGCACTCCCAGCGACTACATCGTGATCATGGACGGCAAGAGCTCGAACGGTGGAATTCACCAAGCCAACTTCGGAACAGGCTACAGCGGCATCAACCAGTGGATCGGTTGTGAGTGGTACGATCTGACGGGCAGCTCGATTCGCGTGAAGCGAGGAAACAACGACACAGCAACATCGCCGACCAAGGACTGGAGTCAGGTGCGCGTCCGGATCATCAAGAACAACCAGTACCCGGACATCCCATGAGGGGCGAGCCCCGGCCGAACGCCTAGTGCCGGGCCCGTCGTCGAGGACGAGCGTGAGCCTCAGGCCGCAGGGTCCGTTCCGACCCTGCGGCCTGCATGTCCCGGCGACCCCTCGCCGCCTCAAGATGCGTTGCTTCACGCGTTCTGCCGACCGCGCCTGAATCGGGCGGTCAGAGGCCCGATTGACGCCGCCGTCCCCCCTTTCCTATACTCCCCGCTTTCTTCGGCGGACGGCCCGCGCGCGACGCGATGGGGACACTGGGAGGGAGGCATCATGTACGGCAGGATCCGTGACGACCTGGTCAAGGGCCTGGAGGAGATCCGCGGGGCGGGTCTCTACAAGGAAGAGCGGGTCATCACGACCCATCAGGGCGCGCGCATCAAGGTCAGCACCGGCCAGGAGGTGCTCAACTTCTGCGCCAACAACTACCTCGGCCTCTCCTCGCACCCCAGGCTGCTCGAGGCGGCCCACGCGGCGCTCGATCGCTGGGGCTACGGCATGTCCTCGGTGCGCTTCATCTGCGGCACGCAGGAGATCCACAAGACGCTCGAGCGCAAGGTGGCCGACTTCCTCGGCAAGGAGGACTGCATCCTCTACGCCGCCTGCTTCGACGCCAACGGCGGGGTCTTCGAGCCCTTCATGGACAAGGACACGGCCATCCTCACCGACGCGCTCAACCACGCTTCCGTGATCGACGGCATCCGCCTGACCAAGGCGCAGCGCCACATCGTCCAGCACCTGGATCTGGCCGACATGGAGGCCAAGCTCAAGGAGTCCCAGGGCGCCCGCTACCGCCTGATCGCCACCGACGGCGTCTTCTCCATGGACGGCGACATCGCCCCCCTGAAGGAGATCTGCGATCTCGCCGAGAAGTACGACGCCCTGGTGATGGTCGACGACTCCCACGCCACCGGCTTCATGGGCCGGACGGGGCGCGGCACGCACGAGTACCGCGATGTGATGAAGCGCGTCGACCTGATCACGACCACCTTCGGCAAGGCGCTCGGCGGGGCTTCCGGCGGCTGCGTCGCCGGCCCGCAGGAGATGATCGACTGGCTGCGGCAGAAGTCGCGCCCCTACCTCTTCTCGAACACGCTGCCGCCGATCGTGGCCGCGGGCACCTGCGCGGTGATGGACCTGCTCTCCGCGACGACCGAGCTGCGCGACAAGCTCGAGCGCAACCAGCGCCTCTTCCGCAAGCTGATGACGGAGGCGGGCTTCGACATCCGCCCCGGAGACCACCCGATCGTCCCGATCATGTTCGGCAAGTTCCCCAACGACGCCCCGCTGGCCCAGGAGTTCGCCCGCCGGCTGCTGGCCGAGGGCATCTACGTGATCGGCTTCTCCTTCCCGGTCGTCCCGCGCGGCCAGGCGCGCATCCGCGTGCAGCTCTCGGCGGCTCACGAGGATGAGCACATCCGCAAGGCGGTCGAGGCCTTCACCAAGGTGGGCAAGGCGCTGAAGGTGATCGCCTAGACGCCGGCCGACACACGCCCCGGGGGCCGCTCCTCTCCGGGACACCGGCGCGGAGCATCCGGCGGAGGAGTCGCCGCGGGAGGGAGCATGGCCATCGGCAACGGAGTCGAGGAGCGGGAGACCTGGTCCTCGAGGCGCGCCTTCGTGCTGGCCGCCATCGGGTCGGCCATCGGCCTGGGGAACATCTGGCGCTTCCCCTTCATCTGCTACGAGAACGGCGGCGGCGCCTTCCTCATCGCCTTCGTCGTCGCGCTCATGACCGCTGGCATCCCGCTGCTCGTCCTCGAGTTCGGCATCGGCCACTCGACTCGCGGCGCGGCGCCCAAGGCGATGCGCTCGATCCACCCGCGCATGGAGTGGTTCGGCTGGGCGGCGACCGGCATCGGCTTCGTCATCTGCGCCTACTACGCGGTCATCATGAGCTACTGCGCCAACTACGCCGTCCACTCGCTCACGCTGGCCTGGGGCGGCGATGCGGCGGGCTTCTTCTATCGCGACGTCGTCGGCCTGACGACGGTCCGGGTCGACTCCGCGACGGCCGCCGCGGCCGACAGCCTGCGCAGCGCCGGCGCCGCGGTCCCCGAGGAGATGATCGCCCGTCCCTGGTCGCTCGGCCGCTTCATGCCCTGGGTCGCGGTCGGACTCCTCTTCAGCTGGGTCTGCATCGTCCTGTCGATCTGGAAGGGCACGAAGACCGTCGGCAAGGTCGTCTACGCGACCGTGCTGCTACCCTGGGCGCTGCTGATCGTCTTCGTCGTCCGCGGCGTCACGCTGCCCGGGTCGGCCGAAGGCCTGCGCTTCTACCTGCATCCCGAGTTCGCCGGACTGCTCCAGCCGAGCGTCTGGCTGGCCGCCTACACCCAGGTCTTCTTCAGCCTCTCCGTCGGCTTCGCGATCATGATCGCCTACTCGAGCTTCCTGCCGCGGCGCAGCGACATCGTCGCCAGCGCCTTCATCATCGGCATCGCCGATGCGCTGACGGCCATCCTGGGCGGATTCGCCGTCTTCGGCGCGCTCGGCTACAAGGCCCACCTGGCCGGGGTGCCGGTCGCCAGCGTGGTCCAGTCGGGCCCGGGGCTGACCTTCGTCGCCTACCCGGACATCATCAGCAACCTCCCCGTGCCCCACCTCTTCGGCATCCTTTTCTTTCTGATGCTGCTCACCCTGGCCATCGACTCGGCCTTCTCGCTGGTCGAGGCGGTGGCCGCGGCCACGCGCGACAAGTGGGGCTGGTCGCACCGCCGGGCGAATCTCACCGTCGGCGGGATCGCCTTCCTCTGCGGCCTTCCGCTGACCTTCGGCGTCGGCCTGCACTGGCTCGACATCGTCGACCGCTTCATGAACCAGATCGGGTTGAGCCTCGTCGTGCTCGGCGAGTGTCTCCTGATCGGCTACTACTTCAAGAGCGAGCGCATGCGCAGGCATGTCAACGAGCTCTCCGACTTCGGCATCGGCCGGTGGTGGAACCTCTGCATCATGGCGATCACGCCGCTGGTCATCCTCTGGCTCCTCGCCGCCGAGGTGATCGCCCGCATCCGGGAGCCCTACGGCGACAGCGGCCTGCGGTCGCAGGAGTTCGTCTTCGGCTGGCTGGTGCTCCTGCTGATCTTCGCCGCCGGCCTCCTGCTCGCCCGCGCCCGGGGCGCCGCGCCCCGGGGCACCGCGCGCCCGGGCCCCGCCCCCCCGGGGGGCCGCTAGACCGGGGCGCGCGGCGGGCGCGGGGCGACGCACGGCGGGCGCGGGGCGACGCACGGCGGGCGCGGGGCGACGCGGGGCGGGCGCGGGGCGGCGCGGGGGCGCCACGGGGGCGCCACGGGGGCGTCACACCACTGGGT
>VGIY01000132.1 GCA_016867695.1 Candidatus Eiseniibacteriota bacterium
GCTGGCGCAGATCCCGGAGTTTCTCCGGGGCCTTACCCTTCCCGGCCCCGCCGGCGGCGGACCCGGGCGGCGCGCGCCGGACTGCTCGCCGGGGCCGTCGGCCGACCTGCCCCTGCTCCACACCGAGGTCATGCGCGAGCACCTGCTCGTCGAGGAGGGCCCGCGGGGCTGGCGGCTCAGCGGCCTCTTCGACTTCGAGCCGGCGATGACCGGCGAGCCCGAGTACGAGTTCGTCGCCGTGGGGCTATTCGTCTCCTGCGGCGAGGTGGAGCTGCTGCGCCGCGCGCTGCGGGCCTACGGCTACGCCGAGGCGAGCCTCGACGCCGACCTCGAGCGGCGCCTGCTCGCCTACGCGCTGCTCCATCGCTACAGCCACCTGCCCTGGTATCTGCAGCGACTGCCGCCGCCGCCCGGCGCCCGCACGCTGGAGGCGTTGGCGTCCCACTGGTGGGGCCTGGGGGGCGCCGCGGCCCTTTGATCGGGCGCGGAGCGCGGTGTAGGCTCCGCCGGTGAGCGAGCGCGGCCGCGGCCGCCGCAGGCCCGAAGGACGAGGGAGCGCCACGATGAACGCCGATGCCCAGGTCCCCGAGAAGGGTTGTCCCCGCCCGATCGTCGAGATCGCCGCCAAGCTCGGCCTCTCGCCCGGCGATCTCATCCCCCACGGAAGCGACAAGGCCAAGGTCGACCTCGCCGTGCTGCGCGGTCCGCGCCGCTCGCGGGGCGTGCCGCGCATGGTCCTCGTCTCGGCGATCACGCCGACGCCGGCGGGCGAGGGCAAGACGACGACCACGATCGGCCTCGGCCAGGCCTTCGGCCGGCTCGGCCGCTCGGTCTGCCTCGCGTTGCGCGAGCCCTCGCTGGGTCCCTGCATGGGCATCAAGGGCGGGGCGACCGGCGGGGGGGAAAGCCGGCTACTCCCGGCCGACAGCATCAACCTGCACTTCACCGGCGACTTCCACGCGGTTACGACCGCCCACAACCTCCTGGCGGCGATCCTCGACAACCACATCCACCACGACAACCCGCTGGGGATCGACCCGCGCCGGATCCTCTGGCGGCGGGTGATCGACATGAACGACCGCGCGCTGCGCGACGTCGTCATCGGCCTCGGCGGCGTCCTCCAGGGGGTGCCGCGCGAGACCGGTTTCGACATCACCGCCGCCTCCGAAGTGATGGCCATGCTCTGCCTGGCCGAGGGGCTGGAGGACCTGCGCGAACGGCTGGAGCGGACGCTGGTCGCCTACACCTTCGACGGCCGGCCGGTCACCGCCGGCCAGCTCCAGGCGACCGGGGCGATGCTGGCGCTGCTCAAGGACGCCCTGCTGCCCAACCTCGTGCAGACGCTAGAGGGCACCCCCGCCCTCGTCCACGGCGGCCCCTTCGCCAACATCGCCCATGGGTGCAACAGCGTCCTGGCGACGCGGCTGGCCATGCACTGCGCCGACTGGACGATCACCGAGGCGGGCTTCGGCTTCGACCTCGGCGCGGAGAAGTTCTTCGACATCAAGTGCGTCGGCGCCGGGCTCGACACCTCGGCGGTCGTGCTGGTGGCGACGGTGCGCGCGCTCAAGTCGCACGGCGGCGCGAAGCCCGGCCTGCTCGCCGAGCCCGACCCCGGGTCCGTCGAGGCGGGCCTGGACAACCTCGAGAAGCACGTCGAGAACATCGCTCACTTCTGCGAGCCGCCGATCGTCGCCCTCAACCGCTTCGCCGAGGACAGCGACGAGGAGATCGAGGTCGTCCGCCGGCACTGCGCCGGGCGCCGGATCGCCTTCGCGGTCAGCGACCACTTCGCCCGCGGGGGCGAGGGGGCTCTCGACCTGGCGCGGGTGGTCATCGACCGCGCGGAGCACACGAGCCGGCCCTTCTGCCCGCTCTACGACTGGAGCTGGACTGTCGAGCGGAAGATCCTGACCGTCGCCCAGAAGATGTACGGCGCCCGCGGCCTCGTCCTCTCCAAGGAGGCGCGGCGCGACCTCAGGGACATCGAGCGCCTGGGCTACGACAAGCTGCCCGTGTGCATCGCCAAGACGCCCAAGTCCCTCTCCGACGACCCCGCGCTGCGCGGCCGCCCGACCGAGTTCGACGTCGGCGTCCAGCGGATCCTGATCAACGCCGGGGCGGGCTTCCTGGTGGTCATGACCGGGGAGATCGTGCGCATGCCCGGGCTGCCGGAGCGTCCCCAGGCCGAGCGGATCGACGTCCGCGACGGGAGGATCGTCGGCCTGGCGTGAGGCGTCCTCCTACAGCCACTTCTTGCGCCGGAACCAGAGCAGCATGCCGCCGATCAGGCAGACGATCCCCACCCAGAAGAGCGGATAGCTCCACTTCCAGCCGAGCTCCGGCATGTGTTCGAAGTTCATGCCGAAGACGCCGGTCACGAAGCTCGCCGGAATGAAGAGCGTGGCGATGATGGTCAGGACCTTCATCACCTCGTTCATCCTGTTGCTGACGCTCGACAGGTAGAGGTCCTGCAGACCGGTGAGCATGTCGCGATAGGTCTCCACCGCGTCGATCACCTGGATCGTGTGGTCGTAGAGGTCGCGCAGGTAAACGCGCGTGGCCGGGGTGAACATCTGCGCCTCGCCCCGCTCGAGCCGCCCCACCGCCTCGCGCAGCGGCCAGACGCTGCGGCGCAACAGGATCATCTCCCTCTTCAGCTCGTGGGTCTGTTGCAGCATCTCCGGCGTCGGGCGCTCCAGCAGCTCGTCCTCAGCGGATGCAGCCCGAGACGGTCGGCGAAGGCCTGCAGCAGCGCCGTGTCGTGCAGCCCGTCGACGTTGATCCAGGCGAGGAGCGGGGGATCCGGCAGCGGGAAGCACTCCTCGGCGCGCGCGGGGCGGCTCTCCTCGCAGACGCCGGGCCCGTAGGCGATGGCGTGGATGCCGGCCGGCGCCGGCTCGCGCTCGCCGGCGGCAGCGGGCCGCGACGGGAGCCCGGCGCGCTTCGAGACGCGCGGAAAGAGCCTGGCCATCTCCAGCCTCCGGGGCGCGGACGCGTGGCCGCCCGGCCCGGGCGCACCGTCAGAGCACGCGCCGGGCCTGCCAGAAGCGCCGCGTCCAGTAGGGGTCGTCGAGCCTCGAGACCGTCACGCCCCGGCTGCTGGAGGCGTGGGCGAACTCCCCGTTGCGCAGATAGATGCCCACGTGGCGGGTCTTGCGCGACACCAGGAAGAAGACCAGGTCTCCCGCGCGCAGCTCGAGCGGGCGGATCGGCCCGCCCAGCGTGGACATCGCCAGCGTGTCGCCTGGCAGCCTGGCCTGGAAGAGCTTCGCGTAGACCGCGGCGACGAAGGCGGAGCAGTCGGTGCAACCCTCGTCGCTCCGGCGCGAGCAGTGCGGCGTGCCGATCCACTCCGCCACCTCGGCGCGAAGCCGCAGCTCGACGCCGCTCGTCTCCGGCTCGAGCGGAACGGGCACTCGCGGGACCCGCCCGGCGCACCCCGCCAGGGCCAGCAGCACCGGGAGCCCCAGCGCCGCCAGGGCGACGAGCCGGCCGGCGGGCCGGGGGCCAGTGCGCGATGCGCGCGGCGCCGCGCGCGCGGCAGCTCTCCGCTCAGCCCACACAGCGGATCTCCCGGGGCAGCGGGCAGAGGCACTCGACGCCGCGATCGGTGACGACGTAGGTGTTCTCGACCCCGACCGGTCCGATGCCCGGCAGGAACGCCTTGGGCTCCATCGCCACGACCATCCCCGGCCGGATCTCGCCCTCGATCCGCGCCGCGAGGATCGGGAACTCGTCGAGATCGAGCCCCACGCCGTGGCCGAAGAACTTCACCCGGTTCTCGCCGTGTCCCATGAAGCCGGGGGGCAGCCCGCGCCCCTGCGCCCAGGCGAGCGTCTCCTCGTAGATGTCGGCGCAGCGCCGACCCGGGCGCAGCTCCGTCTCCAGCCGCTCGAGCGTCTCCTGGCAGAACGCGTGCGCGCGGCGCGCCTCCTCGGGCAGTTGCCGCCCCACGCAGTAGCAGCGCGTCGTGTCGGCCTGGTAGCCGTTGAACGAACCGACGATGTCGACCATGACCGTCTCGCCGGCGGCGATCCTCTTCCAGCCGGAGCCCGACGCCGCTCCCGGATAGAGCCCCTCGCCGCCGTCGGGTCCGTCGAAGCTGGTCGGATAGAGCCCGCCGTCGCCGGAGACGGCGAAGATCATGCCCAGCTCGAGGCCGGGGCGGCGGATGCGCAGCGTCCCCGAATGGCCGAGCAGCCGCAGGCGCATCTCGATCGCCGCGCTCAGCTCGAGTTCGGTCATCTCGGGCCGCAGCAGCCTGTCCATGTCCGCGAACACGGCCGTCGCCTGCTCGTTCGCGCGGCGGATCTGCTCGATCTCCCAGGCGCTCTTGACCGCCTTCTGCGCGCGGATGCCGGCCGCCAGGTCCTCCAGCCCGCCGCCCAGCTTGCCGGACAGCCACAGGTAGACGGGGGCCGGCGTGACGTCGAGCGCCAGGCCGAGCCTCCCGCCCTGCAGCGGCGCCTCCGCCTCGGCGAGCAGCCCCGAGCGGCCCGGGAAGGGGGCGACGGCGAGCGGCGACTCCGACCGCGCCCTGGTCAGGCTCTTGCGAACGAAGAAGCGGGGCTCGCCCGACGCGGGAACGAGCAGCACGCCCTCCTGGGCGGAGCCCGTGTAGTAGTAGCGGTCGGTCAGGTGATCGATCCAGGCCAGCGCCAGGCCGCGGGAGTCCAGACCGCTCTGCAGCGCGGCGATGCGGGCGTGGATCTCCTCCGGGGGAACGAGGTGCGGGCGGTGTCTCTCCAGGGGCATCATGCCTACCTCCCTCTGCCTGCGGGGACGATCAGCTTGCCATCGGCAGGACCTCCTGCCAAGGGATTGGTTCCGCGGCGGGGGCGGTTCCGCCGCGGTTCCGGTGCAGGTTCCGGCACGGGCTCCGGCGCGGTCCCGGCGCGGTCCCGGCGCAGGTCCCGGCGCGGTTCCGGCGCGGTCCCGGCGCGGTCCCGGCGCGGGATTGCCCCGCTGCCGGCGGCTCTGTATCCTGGCCGCATGATGCCCGCGCCCGATCAGACCGGCGCTTCGCCGCGCGAGATCTCCCTCTATGTCCACATTCCCTACTGCCACTACAAGTGCCGCTACTGCAGCTTCTACAGCCTGCGTGGCGAGGGACCGGATTACGACGCCTACCTCGACGCCCTGGCCGTCGAATGGCGCCTCGTGCGCGACGAGGAGTGCCTGGACGACCCGGCCGTGCGCGTCGCCAGCGTCTACATCGGCGGGGGGACACCGTCGGTCCTGGGGAGCGAGCGCCTTCGCCGCCTCCACCGGATCCTGCGCGACGGCCCCGCGTGGGGCGAGCCCTGCGAGGTCACCCTCGAGGTGAACCCCGAGAGCGTCACCGAGGAGCTGATCGGCGGCGCGCTGGCCGCCGGCTACAACCGCGTCAACGTCGGCGCGCAGAGCTTCCGGGACGACGACCTCGCCCTGCTCGGGCGGGAGAGCAGCGGGGAGCGCGTCCGCCGGGCGATCGCCGACACGCGCGCGGCGGGCTGCGTCAACCTTGGCATCGACCTCGTCTTCGGGCTGCCGGGCATGGATCCGGAGAAGTGGCGGGCGAGCCTGCGCGAGGCGCTGCGCTTCGCCCCCGAGCACCTGTCCTGCTACCTGCTCGCCCCCGAGGAAGAGACGATCCTCCATCAGCTGCTGCACGCCGGGCGGCTCGAGCCGCCGATCGACGAAGCCGCCTTCCTGCAGTACGAGGCGGCGCGCCTGGCCGCCGGCCAGGCGGGCTACGAGCACTACGAGATCTCCAACTTCTGCAAGCCCGGCTTCCGCTGCCGCCATCACCTCGACATCTGGCAGCGCCGCCCCTACTACGGACTCGGGCCCTCGGCGCACTCCTACACCGGCGATGCGCGCTGGTGCACGACGGCGGACATCCATGACTACCTGGCGCGCCTGCGGGAAGGCCCGCTGCGGCCGGCGCGCCAGCGCCGGCGGCTCGAGGCGGCCGATCACCGGCGCGAGGCGATCCTGCTCGGCTTGCGGCAGGCGCGGGGCCTGACCTGGGACGAGATCGCCGCCGTCGTCGAGGCCGAGGCGACGGCGCACGTCGAGCGGCGCGCGCGCTTCCTGGCCGGCACCGGCTTCATCGAGATCGACGAGCAGGGGCTGCGGCTCGCCCCCCGCGCCTTCTTCGTCGCCCACCATGTCTTCGTCGAGCTGCTCGAGGCGGCGGAGAAGGCCACGGCCGGCCGCGGCGAGTGAGCGCAGAGGAAGGGGCGGACGCTGTGGGACTCTCCCCCGCGAGTCGATGGCCGCGCCGCCGATCGCGCCTCGCGCTGCTGCTCGGCGGGACGCTGCTGATCGGCTTGGTCGGCTGGCCGATCCCCCGGGCGGTCGCGGCGCACGCCCCCGACTTTCTTCCCAACCGCCGGCCGGCAATCGGGGTCGCGCCCGCCGCGGGGCCGATCGCCATCGACGGCGAACTCGACGACCCGGGCTGGCTGGGCGCAGCGCGCGCCCTCAACTTCTGCGAGCACTCGCCCGGGGACCAGGCGCGGCCTCCGGTCGACTCCGAGGCCTGGATCACCTACGACGCCGAGAACCTCTACCTCGCCCTGATCGCCGGCGACGATGCCTCCGCCGTGCGCGCCGGACTGCGCGACCGCGACGAGATCTGGCGGGACGACTACTTCGGCATCTTCATCGACACCTACGGCGACCATGCCTGGGCCTACGAGCTGTTCGTCAACCCCCTGGGCATCCAGGGCGACCTGCGCATGGCGGGCGACGGAAGCGAGGACATCACCTTCGACATCGTCTGGAAGTCGCGCGGCCGCGTGACCCCGCAGGGTTATCAGGTCGAGATCGCGATACCCTTCTCCAGTTTACGCTTCCCTGATCGTGAGGAGCAGGTCTGGAGAGTCAACTTCTGGCGCGATCACCAGCGCGAGGTGCGGCGGCGCTACTCCTGGGCGGCCATCTCGCGCGACGATCCCTGCTGGATGTGCCAGTGGGGCACGTTGACCGGCATCCGCGGCATCCGGTCGGGGGCCAGGATCGATGTGATCGCTGCCGCCGTCGGCCAGCAGGTGGGGGCCCGCCCCGCGGGCGGGGGGCCGACCGCCCCGTTCACCCTCGAGGACCCCGCCGGCCGGCTGTCGGCCAGTCTCCGCTACGGGCTCTCCTCCTGCTCCTCGGCCG
>VGIY01000133.1 GCA_016867695.1 Candidatus Eiseniibacteriota bacterium
GAGAACACCACCTGGGGCACGATCAAGAACCTGTTCAACTAGTCCGACTGGTTGAGACCAGGTCCAAAGGAGCCCCGCTTCGGCGGGGCTCCTTCCTTTTTGGCCGGGAAGCGCCTCCTCGGCCCGGGGGCGGCTCAAGCGAGCCCCCCCCATGCGCCATGGCTGTGACCGCCGCCCCGCCGACCGACTCGCCGTGATGGACAGGGCGCCCTTCGGGGGGCTAAGATCGTTGCGGTGCCGCGCCGGCCGAATCTCCCGGATCGAGGCGGCGAGCCCGGGGTAGGCGCCCCGGTTCGAGAAGCGGCGGGAGCCGGACGGCGCGCGGCGCGATGCCTGGGCGGCCACCCGGGAAGCAGCTCGGCGGAGGGATGCAACCATGAAGCGGCTCTTCCTGGCCGGGGCCCTCCTCGGCGTCGTCGCCTGCGCCCACGCCGCGATCCCGACGATCGATCCCGTCTTCCGTCCCGAGCCGAAGCCGCTCGGGCCGGCCTACGAGGACCCCGTCGAGCGCGCCTCCGGGGACACGATCGAGGATCCGCTGGTCATCGGCTCCCTGCCCTTCACGGACTCCGGCACGACCTGCGGCTTCAGCCACGACTACGACGCGGTCTGCCCCTACGCGGACGCGACCGCGCCCGATGTCGTCTACCGCTACGACTGCGCCGCCGGCGAGACGGTGACGATCGATCTCTGCGCCTCGTCCTACGACACCAAGGTCTACGTCTTCGAGGACGGGCCGGATCGGCTCATCGCCTGCAACGACGACTGGTGCGCCTACCAGTCGCTGCTCACCCAGGTGCCCCTGGCCGCGGGATGCACGTACTACATCGTCGTCGACGGATTCGGCGCGAGTTGCGGCGAGTACGTCCTGGAAGTCTCCCGCTACACGGAGTGCACGGTCGAGTGCCCGCCGGGCGCCCTGCCGGAGGGCGAGATCGACTGCTACGACGGCTACAAGGACATCTACAACAGCGGCTGCGCCTGCCTCCCCGACGGCTGCTTCCAGCTCCTGGAGCCCTCGTGCGACCCGATCGTCCTCTGCGGCACGACGGGCGTCTACCAGACGGGGCCGATGCTCTACCGCGACACCGACTGGTTCGAGATCCGGCTGTCCGCGCCGGCCCGCGTCTGCCTGGCGGGCGACGCCGAGATCCCCATGCACTTCGTCATCATCGACGGCCGCGACGGCTGCCAGGGCCTCTCGTTCGCCGTTTTCGCCGAGGTCGGCCCCTGCGCCCAGGTGAGCGACATCTGCCACGACTGCGAGCCGGGGACCTGGTGGCTGTGGGCCGGGCCGGTCGCCTGGGACCTGGGCTTCGCCTGCGGGTCGCGCTACCGGCTGGAGGTCGGCGGCTACGCCGGCGGCCCCTCCCCGGCGCAGCGCACGACCTGGGGCGCGATCAAGAGCCTGATGCGCTAGCAGCGACAGGCACCCGGTCGGGCACCCTGGGGCCTGAGGGCGAGCAGCGCTTGGCCGCCCCAGAGGGCGCGCGGCGCCGGCGATGTCTGTCGCCAGCGGAGGCGGCACCGCCCGGGCGGCGGGATCGGTGGATCCGGGGCGAGCGCTCCTGGCGCTCCATGGGCAGCGCGGCGACCGCGCCCGCCCCGGGCCCTGATGGGCGTCAACGCCGGCGAGCGATCAGCCGGAATCCCCCCTCGAGCGGCTCCACGCGCGCGTCGCAGGCCAGGGAGCGCGCGGCGCGCAGCACGTTCTCGCGCGAGGTCGCGTTGTCCACGAGCACGGCCACCTCGTCGCCGGGCGCCAAACGCTGCATGGCCCGCCGGGCGCGCAGGACCGGCTCGGGGCAGGAGAGGCCGCGGGCATCGATCGTCTCCATGATCCTTCCCTCCTACTTCCAGCGCTCGCGCATGGCGAAGCCGATCGCCACGCAGGCGAGGAGCCCGAACACGACCGCCGCCTGACCGTTCGCGCCCACGCCTCCGACCACCAGCGCGCCCGCCTCGTCGATCCTGTCCGGGGACGCCGCCAGGCCGAAGTTGTGGGCGGCGGCGGCGCCGCCGAGCATGCCCAGCACGAAGACGCCCGCGTCGCCGTCCCCCTCTCCGCAGAGGAACAGCTGCCGGCCCGGGCAGCCGCCCGCCATCGCGAAGGCGAGCCCGGCCAGCGCCATGCCGAGGAAGTTCCAGAGCACCTGGCTGTGGGCGATGGGCATGGCGGCGAAGCCGACGTTCACCCGACCCAGCGCCAGGTTGACGGCGAAGGCGACGGCGACGAGCGCCGCGACACCGCTCAGCAGGTGAGCGTCCCGGGCCATGAGCAGGTCGCGAATGGCGCCCATCGTGCAGAAGCGCGTGCGCTGCGCCAGGAGCCCGACGACGAGCCCCGCGACCAGCGAGATCCCGAGCGCGGCGTGCAGCGAACCGGGACCCGCGGCGCTGGCGAGGATGAAGCCGGGCTTGAGGAGCGCGAAGAAGAGAACGAGCAGCGCCAGGCCGGGGAGAACCAGGCCGGCGGCCGCGCGCGTCGGCTGGCTCCGGCCCAGGCTGTAGCCCGAGCGCAGGAGGGCGACGCCGCCCGCGATCCCGGCCGCCAGCCCGGCCAGCCCGATGAGCGCCGTGAGGTCCCCGCCAGCGAGGCGCAGCAGCGCCCGCCAGGGGCAGCCCAGGAAGGCGAGCGCGCCGATCATGGCGAAGACGCCGAGCACGAAGCGGACGACCGGCGCCGATCCGCCGCGCGGGCGGAACTCGCGGAAGAGGAGCGCCGCCAGCAGCGCGCCCAGGACGAAGCCGGGGATCTCGGGCCGCAGGTACTGGACCGGCGCGGCGCGATGCAGGCCCAGCGCTCCGGCGATGTCCCGGGTGAAGCAGGCGACGCAGACACCCATGTTGGCAGGATTGCCGAGCTTCTGCAGCAGGGCGGCGGCGAGACCGATCAGTCCGCCGGCGAGTACGATCCCGCCCCGCGAAGCGAAGAAGCGTGTAAGACCCTCCCGTGCACTCATGCTGCCCTCCCTTGTCCGTGGACGACCGCCTCCCGGCGTGCGCGTCGCCCCGACGAAGACGCGCCGCCGGCGGACGCCGGCGGCGCGCGGGAGGGTCCCGACGAATGGAAGGGTCAGGGACCGCTCGCGGCGCGGACCGGCGGATGCCGGCGAGCGCACGGGCGCCGCCCGGCGCCCGATCGCCCCCGTCAGGTCTTGTTCATGGCGAAGCGCATCTCCGCGAGGCCCTCTCGTCGTCTTGCGTCCGTCCGCGACGCGCCGCCAGCGCGGCGGCGCCCGATAGCGAGCGTGGCGAAGCCTAGCTTGTCGCCGGGCCGGCGTCATCCGCCGTCTTCGATCCCCTCGAGGGCGGGCCGGCTCAGGGCCGGCGGCGCCGGGATCGCCGGAGGCCTCTGCCCGCGTCCGGCGTCCGCCCCGGCGCCTCGGGCGCCTCCCGCTGGCGCCCGGCCCCGGCGTCCACTGCCTCCAGCGCCTCCAGCGCGCGCTCGCGCGCCTCGCCGTGATCGACGATGGGACGCGGATAGTCGCGCCCGAGCCGCACCCGGGCGGCGGCCAGGACCCCGGCCGGGGCTTCCCAGGGCGCGTGGATGTGCGCCGCCGGGATCGCCGCCAGCTCGGGCACGAAACGGCGGACGTAGTCGCCCCGCGGATCGAACCTGCGCCCCTGCAGCGACGGATTGAAGATGCGGAAGAAGGGCGCGGCGTCGGCTCCGCAGCCGGCGGTCCACTGCCAGCCGAGCGTGTTGTCGGCCAGGTCCGCGTCGGCCAGCGTCTCCCAGAACCAGCGGGCACCGACCTGCCAGGGGATGAGCAGGTCCTTGACCAGGAAGGAGGCGACGATCAGGCGCGCCCGGTTGTGCATCCAGCCGGTACTCCGCAGCTCGGCCATGGCCGCGTCGACGACGGGGTATCCAGTGCGGCCCTCGCGCCAGGCGCGCTCGCGCCGGGGATCCGCGATCCAGGGGAAGGCCGCGAACTCCGGACGCAGCGGCTCTTCCGGCGTGTGGGGGAAGTGGTGGAGAAGGTGGTGGGCGAACTCCCGCCAGCAGAGCTGGCGCAGGAAGGCGTCGATGCCGGAGAGGGCGTCCCCCCTGCCCGCCATCCCGATCCGCGCGCCGGCGGTACGTGCTCCGCGCTCGCGCGCGGTCCCGCCCGCACTGCCGCGCGCCGCAGACCCCTCCGGCGCCGCGAACTGGGCGGATCGCCCGGGCCGGGCGGATCGGGCGAGCCGCTCGGATCGCGCGGGTCGAGCGGATCGGGCGGCCCGCTCGGATCGCTGGGGGCGGGCGGATCGGGCGGCCCTCTCGGTTCGGCCGGACCGGGCCGCCGCCCAGACCTGGTGCGGGCTGATCAGCCCGAAGTGCAGCGCCGCGCTCAGCCGGGATGTGCCCTCGAGGTCGAGGCGATCGCGCTCCTCGGCGTAGGCCGCCACGCGCCGCTCCAGGAAGCCGCGCAGGCGCCGCTGCGCCGATGGCTCGGTGAGATCGAGGCTCCCGGCGCCCGGCAGCGGTGGGACCCCCGCGGCGACCGGTCCCAGTTCCTCGATCGCCAGGCCTCGGGGCCATCGTCCGGGCGGCGCAACGCGGCGCGGGCACGCCAGCGGCGGCTCCGGATCGTGGCGGGCAAGCAGCTCGCGGTAGAAGGGCGTGAAGACCTTGTAGGGGCCGCCGGCGCGCGTGCGCAGCTCCTGGGGCTCGACCAGGAGCGTCCCCGGAAAGCCGCGCGCCTCGACGCCCTCGGAGCCCAGGATCCGCTCGACGCGCGCTTCCTGGGCCCGGGCCGCCGGCTCGTAGCGGCGGCTCCAGCAGACCGCCCCGGCGCGCGCCTCCCGCGCCAGATCCAGAAGGGCCTCGCCGGCCGGTCCGCGGCGCAGCACGAGACGGGAGCCTCGGGCGAGCAGCTCTCGCTCGAGGCCCTCCAGGATGACCGCCAGGGCGGCCCGCGCAACGGCCCCCGGGGCCCAGGGGCCCTCCTCCTCGGGCGACCAGATGTAGACGGGGATGATCGGCCCGCCGCGCTCGACCGCCCAGGCCAGTGCCGGGTGATCGGACAGGCGCAGATCCTGGCGCAGCCAGACGACCGTCGCCTCCCGGCCGGCGGGACCGCGCCGGACGCTCTCCTTCTTCGCCATGCCGGCGGTCATCCTTCCCCCCGGGTTCCGCCGCCTCGCGTGCCGGGAGCGCGCCGGCCACTCGCCCGGCTCGTGGACATCCGTGCCCTGCGTGCGCTCGGCATCAGGCATCCGCTGACACCCGCCCACGGCTGCGCCTCGCCCGTCCCCGCTGCCCGCTCTCCGCCAGGGGTGAAGTTAGTGCAGGCGCTGGGCGGAATCAAAGCCCGCGCGGGATCGCGCAGATCGGGGCGCAGACGCCCGGGTTCGGCGGCACACGGCAAGCGCGGGGCGGCCGGCAAGCCCCTGGCGGCGGGGGGCGGGCCGGCAAGCCCCTGGCGGCGAGGGGCGGCCGGCAAGCCCCTGGCGGCGCGGGGCGGCCGGCGTGCCCCGGTGGCCGGCGGCAACCGGCGGCGACCGCGCGCGCAAGCCGTTCCCGGGCGCGCCCAGGGGCGATAGAATGGCCTCGCCGCGCCGTGCGGCAGGAGGGAGGCGCGCGTGAGACGAGGCGCAGTCGCTGAGCCGGCCCGCAGGAGGGGGGCTCTTGTGGGCATGGTCGCCGTTCTCCTCGCCGCGGGATGCGGACAGGAGGAGCCGGCCGACACGATCCCACCCGCCCGCATCGGCGATCTCGCCGTCGCCGCCGTCACGCAGTCGACCGTGGGGCTCACCTGGACCGCTACGGGCGGGGACGGCGACGAGGGCAGGGCCTCGAGCTACGACCTGCGCTACATCGAGGGCGTCCTGACGGAGGAGAACTGGCCCCTGGCGCTGCCGGCGGAGGGGGAGCCGGAGCCGGGCGAAGCGGGGACGCGGCAATCGATGACCGTGTCCGGGCTCCGGCCGGCGACCGACTACGGCTTCGCCGTGCGCGCCGCCGACCAGGCGGGCAATCTCTCGGCGATGTCGAACGTCGCCCCGGCCAGGACGCTGTCGCCGGCGGGGGGTTGGATCGTCTCCGCGGACGGCGCGGGCCACTTCTCGACGATCGCCGCCGCCGTCGCCGCGGCCGCCGACGGCGACACGATCCTCGTGCGCCCGGGCCTCTACGCCGAGGCGCTCTCGCTGGAGGGACGAACGCTGGCGCTGTTCGGCGCCGGGGCGGAGAGCACGGTCGTCTCCTACGGGACGGCCGGGCAGGATGTGCCGGTCCTGCGGATCCGCGGCGGCGAGGTCGTGCTGCGCGACCTGCGCCTGACGCAGGAGTTCATCGCCTGCGGCGTCGGCCTGCGCTGCGGCGCGGGCGCGATCGTCCGCCTGGAGCGCTGCGCGCTCCTCTGGTGCGGGATCTCGGCCGAGTCCTCGTCGCTGGCGCTCGATCGCTGCACGGTCTGGGCGCTTCCGCCGATGCTCTGCGACATGATCGTGCCGCTCATCGACCTGGTCGACAGCCCCGCCCACTGCGCGCACGGCATCGTCGGCGGCGCGCCCCAGGTGCGCTGCTCCGGCGCGGGGGCGTTTTCGGCCGAGTGCAGCGACTTCTGGCAGATCGCCTTCACCGGCTGCCCCAGCCCGGTCGGCTCCGGCGGCAACATCGGCCGCGATCCGCTATTCGCCGATCCAAGCCCGGAGGGGAGCGACTTCCGCCTGTTGCCCACCTCGCCCTGCCTCCCCGGGCAGACGCCCGGCTGCGGCGGCATGGGCGCGTTCGGGGCCTTCGAGCCATGAGGCAGCGGCTGCGGACGGGCACGCGCGCCGGCGAGGAGCTCCTCGATCGGGCCCTGCACCACCTCGAGCGCGAGGGCGTCGAGGTCGGGGACCCCGGCACGCTCGACCTCCTGCGTGACTCCGGCGCCGCAGCCTTGCCGCAGGCGGGCGGGCGCACGCGCCTGCGGGCGAGCGTCGCGCGCCGCGTGCTGCAGGAGACGCCGGCCGCCTTCAACCTCCACGACCGGGCCGGGGCGAAGGTCTTTACGCTGGCTGGCGGCGTGGCGACCGGCGGCGCGCCGGCGCGATGGGCCTTCGCGGGAGCAGCGCGCGCCGAGGCGCCGGGCGATCCCGACGACGCCGCCAACATGGCCGGGCTCGC
>VGIY01000134.1 GCA_016867695.1 Candidatus Eiseniibacteriota bacterium
ATCGTCTTCAGCCTGCCCGAGCGGGATCACGTGGAGCTGGCCGTCTACGACCTCTCCGGCCGGCGCGTGAGAACGCTGATCGACGGTTCGCGGGACGCCGGAGTCCATTCCTACGAGTGGAGCGGCCAGGACGAGGCCGGGGCGAGAGTCGCCAGCGGCGTCTACTTCTATCGCCTGACGGCCGGCGGTGAAACCCAGACACGCAAGTTGATCGTCAGTCGCTAGAGCGCCACGGATGCACTACGGCAGACCGGGGCCCGTCGCCTGACGGGCCCCGGTTCTGTTTCTCCGAGCAGCGCCCGCCGGGCGGGCGCCTGCCAGGCAAGGGGATCGGCTCGGGCTCTCCTAGCGGGCCTCGCGCCCCAGGCCCTGCTTCAGGCGGCCGAGGAGCCCGCGGACGAAGCCCGCGGGCTCCGGGACCCGGCGCCCGCGCGCGGGAGATCCCGCACCACCGCCGCTCCTCGAACCGCGTCCATCCGGCCCGCGCCCGGCGCCGCGTCCATCCGGCCCGCGCCCGGCGCCGCGTCCATCCGGCCCGTGCCCGGGGCCGCGCCTCGCGCGGAGTCCCCCCGGGACGCTCTCAGCGCCGCGCCCGTCCGGGCCGCGTCTGGCCCCGCCTCGGCCCGCTCCGCTCTTCGCGCTCCGGCCGCCCGGACCGGGCCGCGACGGAGCTTCTGCGACCACCCGCCGCTGCCGCGCCTCTCCCGCGCGCTCTCCGCCCGCGGGCGCGCCGCCGTGCCCTCGCCGGGACGGGCGACGGGCGGCGCCCGGCGCTGGGGACGGCTCGGACCGCGGCGCCCAGGCTCCGCCGGCCGCTCCCCGCCGGCCTCGGCGGACGGGGTCGACGGTCCCTGACGGGGCGGGCGGAGGCCCTCCCCCGCCGAGCCAGGCGAGCTTGCGGGCGATCAGGCGCTCGATGGCCGCCACGCCGGCCAGATCCTCGGGCGTGATCAGCGAAATGGCCACGCCTCGACGGCCCGCGCGCGCGGTGCGGCCGATGCGGTGCACGTAATCCTTGGGCGAGTAGGGCAGGTCGAAGTTGATGACGTGCGACACGTCGTCGACATCGATCCCGCGCGCGGCGATGTCCGTGGCCACCAAGAAGTGGATCCGTCCCTCGCGGAAGCCCTCCAGGGCGCGGATCCGATCCGCCTGGCTGCGGTCGCTGTGGATGGCCGTGGCCTGGTAGCCGCGCACGCGCAGCTGACTGGCCAGGCGCGATGCGCCCGACTTCGTGCGCGAGAAGATCAGCGTGCGGGTCATCTCGGGGCGGCGGATGAGCGCCTCGAGCGCCGAGCGCTTCTCGCCGCGGCTGGTGCGCACCAGGTACTGGTCCACCTCGTCGAGCGTCGCCGCCGGCGGGGCCACCTCGATCCGCAGCGGGTCCCGGACGATGTCGCGGGCGAAGCGGCGGATCTCGCCGTCCAGCGTGGCCGAGAAGAGGAGCGACTGGCGCTCGGCCGGCAGCAGCTCGACGATCTCGCGCACCGCTTTGACGAAACCCATGTCCAGCATCCGGTCCGCTTCGTCGAGGACCAGGCAGACCGTGTTACGGAAGTCGATGTTGCCTCTCCAGATGTGGTCCTTCAGCCGCCCCGGCGTCGCCACGAGCACATCCACCCCGGCGCGCAGCATCCGTTCCTGCGGCTCGATGGGCACGCCGCCGAAGGCGGTCGTCGTCACGACCTCGAGGTAGCGTCCGTACTGGCGGAAGCTCTCCGCAACCTGCAGAGCCAGCTCGCGCGTCGGCACGAGGACGAGCGCCCGCAGCGGCGCCCTCTCCCCCGCGGCGAGCCTCTGGAGGATCGGCAGGGCGAAGGCGGCCGTCTTGCCCGTTCCCGTCTGGGCGCAGCAGATCAAGTCGCGCCCGGCGAGCGCCTGCGGCACCGCCTGCCGCTGGATCGGCGTCGGCCGCAGGTGGTCGCTCTCGTTGAGGGCACGGAGCAGCTCCTCGCGCAGTCCCAGATCGCGGAAGCTCTCCTCCCGCTCGGCCGACCGCTCGGCCGCATCCGTCTCCACGCATGCCTTCTCCGGCATACAGACATCGTTGGTGCTCATCCTGCCTCTTTCCCGCGACCCGCGCGCCGCGCTCGGGCGCCGACTCCGTGCCGGGTAGCGTGCGCTCCACTCCGTCCGGTCTGCCGCGGATCAGCGCCAGGAGGGAATCTGTCGTCGAGGAGGGGGAGTCTCGGGGGGCTCGCCGGCAACGCTCTTCGTCAGACGCTCGCTACCTATGTGTGCATCGCTGCGAGTATCGGGGAGACGGGCGACGGAAGCCAGGACTATTTGCGGGCGGCAGCCGGGGGAAGCCGTCCCCGGGAGCTGTTGGCGGCCGGCCGGCGCGGGGCCGGCCGGCCGGCCGCCTGGTCCGAGGCGCGGGGGGGCGCCCTAGACCGGCATCCAGTAGGTCACCTTGACCAGGAAGGCATTCTCGGGCTCGTTGCGCCAGAGAGCGCGGGTGCTCAATCCCCCCTCGAATTCCCCCGCCCGTCCCGGCAGCCCGCGCTGGTCCCAGCTCTCCCGCCCGTGCGTCCAGACCAGGTAGATCGTGCTGCCGGGCCGGTACTGCCAGCGATAGACGGCGTTCACGTGCACGGCGGAGTAGGCGAAGTCGAAGCAATCGACGTCGAAGACCCCCAGCTGATAGGGCCGCAGGTCGTAGCTGTCGGGGCGCGCCAGCTCCCGCGCCCGGCGGTAGTCCCCCACGGTCATGTAGGGCCGCGCGTAGACCTCCAGCGACTGGTTGCGGCTGAAGAGCAGGCTCGTGCGCAGCGTCAGGTGGAGGATCTCCTGGCGCAAGTCGCCGTAGACGTAGCTGACGCCGCCGATCCCGCCCCCGGGGTTCTCGTAGTTGGCCAGGTGCTGGGTGTCGTCGATCCGGCGGCGATAGCAGGCCTGCAGCGAATGGGCCATGGCGTTCGATTGCTTCCAGCGCAGGCCGGCCTCGATGCGCTCGGTGGCGTTGCCCGCCTGGTCGTCGAAGTAGTCTCCCTCCAGCGTGACGACGAGCGGCCGGCGGGTGTCGCTGCTGCCGCCCAGCCAGCCGCCCCAGGTGGCCGGCTCGCGGATCAGCGGCCCTCCTCCCGGGATCGCCGCCCATCCGCCTTCGGCCAGCAGGACGCGGTCCCGCGTGTCCCAGCGCTGGCATCCCTCGGGATTGGCCGACACGCCGAACCAGCTCTCGGCGAAGCTGCGCCACTGGATCCAACCGTTCACGTTCCCGCCGCCCAGCGCCCGGTGGCCGCGCCGGTAGCTCCAGACCTCCTCGCCCGTGTGCAGGTCGCGCCCGGCGCGCGGCTCGTAGAGGAAGCCCCGCTGCAGGTTCAGGTTGAAGCTGCCCCGGTGGAACAGCCGGCTGCCGCCGTCGGGCGTGTACTGGTGACCGATCCAGAGGCCGGCCTCGATCTCGTCGGGCGCCTGGAGGTAGCCGAGGTCGTTGAGATCCAGCCGGCCGGTCTCCCAGCCGCCGTAGATCTGACCGCGCAGCTTGCCCCCCCGCTTGACGAACCAGAGAGAGCCGCCGCTGCCGCAGATCGCCGGCGACGCCCCGCCCGCGGCCCCGGAGACCTCCCGCGCATCGACGATCGAGCCGACGAACGATCCCCCCAGCGCGAAGCTGCGATCCCTGAAGAGCAGCTCCGCGTCGGCCCCGGTCGTGTAGGCGTCGCGCGAGCCCCGCTCTCCGCAGGCCGCGAGCGACCCGCCGCGCAGCGCGGCCGTCTGCATGAGATTCACGCTGCCCCTGGCTCCGGGGAGCTCCTTGCCGATCCGGCCCACCCAGTAGCTGGCCGGGCAGGAGCCGCTGCGCAGGAAGTTGTGCGCCCGGCCATCGCCGGTGACATCGGTCCCCGCGGCCAGCGCCGCCAGCGAGATGCCGCCGCCCGTCTTTCCCGTCAGCTTCGCGGCGTAGCGGATGCGCGCGTTCGCGCGGCCGCCGCCGATGCGCCGGGAGTGGAAGAGGTCGAAGCGGCGGTGCTGGAAGAAACGGCTGCCCTCGACGAAGAAGGGGCGCTTCTCGGCGAAGTAGGTCTCGAAGGGCGAGAGGTTGAGCGTCGCCGGATCGGCCTCGACCTGGCCGAAGTCGGGCTGGATGGCGGCGTTGAGCGTCAGGTCGGCGGTCACCCCGTACTTGAGGTCGAGCCCGAAGTTCTGGAAGTGATCGAGCGTCTCGGGCCCCGCGGCCGCCGGGTCCGTCGTGCGGGCGACGACGTAGGGCAGCGCCTCCAACCGGCGCGGGGCGGGGATGCCGCGGAGCCCTTCCAGCGAGCCGAAGCGGCTGACGAAGCCGGCGAGTTCGCGGTCCCAGACCACCCAGGCGCTCGTCTCGCCCCGGCCGTACAGGTGGCGGCTGACCTGCAGCCCCCAGGCGGGGGAATCGGCCCGGTAGCGCACGGCGGAGAAGGGAATGCGCACTTCCGCGTACCAGCCGTCGTCGTCGCGCCAGGTCTCGGCCTGCCAGACGGCGTCCCAGTCCCCGTCGCTCTCCCCGTCATTGTAGAGGTAGGCGTCCTGCTGCACGCCCAGGGGGTTGACCCGGAAGCAGTAGCCCGTCTCCCGATCGCAGTAGGGATCGAGGAAGACGGCGAAGTAGTCGGAGTGGGCGATCTGATCGCGGCGGCTGAGCGTGCCGGTGATCCGCCCCGGATCGCGCTCCAGGCAGGCGACGGCGAAGTAGAGCGCCTCTCCGTCGTAGGCGACCTTGAAGAGCGTTTCCTCCGAGGCGCCCGCGCCCCGCTCCGGGTCCCACTGCCGGAACCCTCCCGCGGGTGGAGCGTCCCGCCAGGCGTCGTCGTCGAGTCGGCCGTCGACGCGAACGCCCGCGCCCGGGTCGAGGAGTCTGGCCTCGACCGATTGGGGGTGTCGCCCGCCCGGGAGCACCTCCTCGGCCGCGCGGTCCAGCGCCTCCAGGTCCTCGGGCGCGAAGCCGGCGAAGAGCCCCGCGGCGCCCGCCGGCCAGCCGAGCGCGAGCGCAAGAATCCAGCCGCCGGCGGTCAGGGTGGGTGATCGTCCGATCCTCGACATGCGCAACCCTCCTGTCACGAGCCCCCCGGGACGCCCTCCCGCCATCCTGCACCTCTGACGCGAAACCGGGCGCGCGCGTTTGAACGCGGGCCGGGGTCTCCCGCTCCGGGCCTGCGGGCAGGAGAGGGCGCTCGCGGTACCCGGCAGTCCGTACCCACCCATTGGCCCGCCGACGGTCAGGTCTTTCCCACCCCGGGGTCGTCCGCGGAGCGTCGCCGGCTTGAGCGGAGGCCCCCAGTGCATTGCCATGTAGCACGATACGGGCCAGCGGGTGCTCCCCGGCTCCTCGGCACGCCCCTTGCAGGCCTGCAGGCGGACCCCGCTCGAGCGACTGCCGCCGGCGGGGCCGGGTCGCGGAGGACTTCGCATGCGCGCCAGGACGGCTTTCGTGCTCATCGTCGCCTGCGCTTCGGGCTGGGCGTCGCTGGCGATCGCCTCCGGGTCCGCCGACGCGGAATCGGACGCGCCTCTTCTCTACGACGGGGACCTCCTAAGTACTTGCGATGCCCGTGGGCTGGGGCCGCAGCGGTTCGCATTCCGCTGCGGCCTCGCCAGCGGGGAGTCGCAGCGCTGGGGGACTCTGCGCACGACGGCGCTGCGAGCCGAGTACGGCCTGCTCGACAATCTCTCGGCGGGCCTCTCCGCCTCGTTCCATTCCGAGAGCCGGGAGGGCTCCGGAGGCCTCCTGACCAAGCAGGGCCCGGGCGACACGCGCCTCTTCCTGCGCTGGTCCCACCCGAGCCGCTGGGCGCTGCCGGTGACGCTCGGGCTGCGGCCCGCGCTGCGCATTCCGACCGGCTACGATCGCGACGCCGAGGGCCTGGCCCCCTTCACCACCCGCACCGTCGACGTCGAGCTCCTCGGCCTGGCCACGCTCGAGACCGAGAAGCTCGACGTCTTCCTCAACCCCGGCATCTCCCTTCCCGGCGAAGACCGAGCCACGGAGCTTCTCGCCGGTCTGGGCCTGCGCGTCCACGGCGGCCTGCCCCTCGGACTCGCTCTCGGCGGCGAGTACTTCACCCGCTACAACCTGCCCGAGCGGGGCTACCGGCACGAGGCCTTCGCCTCCCTGGGAGCGTCGCTGCCGCTCGGACTCCAGGCCGAGGTGGGGCTGCGCAAGCAGCTCATCGACGAGGAGCAGACGCGGCCGGAGATCGCGCTGCGCTTCGGCAGCGGGCTCTGGCGCCGGGATCCCCGGCTGCCGGATCGACGCGCAGAGGCGGCCCACTCGATCGTCCTGGCCCCGGTGACCGCTCTCGGCGAGGACCCCCGCGGGCTCGCCGCGGCCGCCGGCCGCGAGCTGCAGGCGGTACTCCAGCGGCAGCCGGGCGTCGAGATCCGCGCCGACGCCGATCCCGAGGCCCCGCGCCTGTCGCTGGCCATCGCCGAGCTGCGCGAAGGGACCGAGCGCGGCCTGAGCGTGCCGAAGCTGCTCGCCTCCCCGCAGGCGACCTGCGAGGTGCACGCCTGGCTCAGGCTCGCCGACGCCCGCGGCAATGTGATCTACAAGGAACGGCCCCTGCGGGTGAAGGTGAAGCGGGGCATGGGCATGCTGCTGGCGCCCAACGAGGGGGACGAGGACACCTGGGTCCCCGCGGGCGAGGTGCGCGAGCGCCTGCGCCGGGACGCCGCCCGCGAGCTGGCGCGCGAGGCGGGCCGCCTCGCCCTGGCCTGGCTCGACGAACAAGCGGGGAGGTGATCGAGGATGAGCGCGATCCTGCCGCCGCGGCATCCGCTGGGAGTCGCCCGAGCGCGACAGCCCCGGGATCGAGGGGCTCGGCGTTCCCGCCGGGCCGTCCGGCCGGGCTGGCCGCTCCTGCTCGTCTTGCTGCTCGGCGCGCTCGTCCCCGGAGGCTGCCGCGGCACGCTGCCGGGCGAGGAGACGCCGACCGGCGTCTCGCTGACGCTCGATATCGTCCCGCTGATTCTCAGGGCCGACACGACGCAGACGGCCGCCGTGTGGGTCACGATCCTCGACGGGGGCGCGCCCATCGCCGACAGCACCCGCGTGAGCCTCGTCGCCACGCTGGGGCGGGTGTCGGCCGAGGCCTACACGAT
>VGIY01000135.1 GCA_016867695.1 Candidatus Eiseniibacteriota bacterium
ACGGCTCTCTACACGGGGTCCTCCTACGCGTGGCTCGACCTGCTGCGCAGGAGCCGGCTCTTCGTCCTCGCCGAGCGCGTCGTGCGCGGCGGGTCGCGCGCGCGGCTGGTGGAGTTCTGGCTGCGCCGGCGGGGGCCGGCGCCGGCGCCCGCGCGGCCCGAACCGGGCGCGGGGCTCACCGTCTGGCAGGCCCACCAGCAGAAGAAGGACCTGCCCGTCTACCTGGCCGAGCCCGACGCGACGACGGCGCGGCTGTGGGCGCGCGCGCTGGAGTGCCTGGAGGCGTTCGATCGGCTCTGCCGCGCGGCCGGCGTGCCCTGGATCCTGCACCTCATTCCCGCCGACATCCAGGTCGAGCCCGGCCTGCGCGATCGCGTGCTGGAGCGCCTCCACCTGGATCCCGGAGGCTACGACTTCGCCGCGCCGCAGCGGCGCCTGCGCGCCTGGGCCGACGCGCGAGGCGTGCCGGTGGCCGATCCGCTGGCGGCGCTGCGCGCCGCGGCGGACTCGGCGGAGCCCGCCGGGCCCCTCTACGAGCGGCGGGACATCCACTGGACGGCGCTCGGCAATCGCTTGGCCGGGGAGGCGCTGGCCGACGTCCTCGCCGCGGATGCCCGCCTGCGGACCTACAGGGCCGAGTAGAGACTCGCCCCGCGGCCGGAGCGCGCCAGCCCGGCGGGGTCCTGGACCGCGCGGCAGGCGGAGACGGCCCGCAGCGCCTCCGCCAGGGTCTCCAGGAGCAGCGGCGCGTCGCCGGGCAGGAAGCCGTTGACGCCGCCGTAGACGAGCCGGCCGTCGGCCCAGATGTAGTTCGAGAAGTGGTCGCTGGCGATCTCGATCTCGCTGCCGGCTTCGGCTCCCGCTCCGGCAGCGGCGGCTGCCGCGTCCGCGCGGGCGCGGGCTCCCGCTTCGGCCCGCGGGCCCGCCGGGAGCGGGAGGGCGCTCGCGCCGGGGGCCGGCCTCTCTCCGATCCGCCGGACCGTCTCGGCGATCAGCAGGGCCGTCTCGCGCAGCCGGGTGCGTGGAGGAGCGGGCGTGAACGAGCCGGCCTGCAGCTCCTCGTGCAGGGGGGTCCGCGGCAGGATGACGAGGCTGCGCAGGCGGACGAAGCGGGGGGCGACCGCGGCGATCACCCGCGCCGTGCCCGCGGCGTGCGCCTCCCAGTCGCTCTCGCCCCCCAGACCGGAGAGCACGTAGAAGCAGAGGTCGAACCGGGCGGCGAGCGCCTTGCGCCCCGCCTCGATCGCTCCCTGCGCCGTCGCGCCCTTGTGCACGCGGGCGAGGATTCCGTCGTCGCCCGACTCCAGACCGACGTGCAGCCGGGTCAGACCCGCCTCGCGCAGCTCCAGCCAGCGGCGCAGCGGCCTGCGGCTCAGCGTGTGCAGCCGCGTGTAGGAAGTGATCCGCTCGGCGCCGGAAAAGGCCCGCCGGACGGCGGCGACGAGGGGCACGATCTCGGGATGGACGAGAGCATCGGAGTCGGCCAGGAAGATCGAACGGGCGTCCGGCCGCTCGGCGGTCAGGCGGGCGATGTCGGCCTCGACCTCGGCGCGCGGGCGCGCCTCGAAGCGCATCCCCTTGTACATTCCGCAGAAGGCGCAGCGATTCCAGGCGCAGCCCCGCGTCACGCGCACGAGCACCGAGTGCGCCTCGCTCGGCGGCCGGTAGGGAGGAATGTCCACGGGTCCGAGATCGTCCATGATCGCGCCGCTCACGCCCCGGAGTGCCTCGTCCCCGGGCGCTATTCTCCCAGCAGCGCCCGCAGGTCCACCCGCTCCCGGACGGTACTGGCCAGCAGATCGATCTTGGCCTCGTCGCCCGGGGTCAGCAGCGGCTCGATGGCGTCGATCTGCTTGGCCGTCTCGTAGGTGTCGATCGAGACGAGCAGCAGCGGCACGCCCTTCTCGCCGGCGTGCGAGATCAGGTTCGCCGGGGGAAGGATGTTGTTGGTCAGCACGATGCCGGCCGAGCCTCCGTCGATGGCGGCGAGGATCATGTCGCTGCGGTCGCCGCTGGTGACGACGAGCTTGCCCGGCTTGCCGAAGAGGGGATTGCGCAGCGCCGCGTCGGTCGACATGGCGCCGACGAAGATCTGGCGCACGTCGCGCTGCAGGCCCTCCTCGCCGGCGATCACCTTGGCGAAGAGGCGCTCGGCCAGGAAGCCGAGCGTCAGGCGGTTGAGCTCGGGCAGGTCGGGGAGCAGCCCCAGGACGGGCAGGCCGAGCGCCTCGACCGCGGCCAGGTGGGTCGCGCGGAAGTCCTCGACGTCGGCCAGGCGGTTCAGCACCAGGCCCCGCACGGCGGCCCCCGCCAGGTCGAGGCGGCGGCGGAGGAAGGTGGCGTCGTCGAGCAGCGCGCCCTCGTCGCCGCTGAGGACGAAGACCAGCGGCGCGCCGGTGTGGCGGGCCAGAGACAGCGGATCGAGGTGGACCGATGCCCCGTAGGCGATCTCGCGCCCCGCCTCCAGGAAGAGCAGGTCGCGGCCGGCGCCCACCTCGGCGGCCATCTCGGCCAGCTTGGCGCGGGTCGACTCCTCGTTGTACATGAAGCGCAGCTTGGAGTGGTCGAAGCCGATGCTCATGTCCTCGGGACTGGTCTCGAGCTTGAAGACATTCTCGATCAGCGCCGCGTCGTGGTCCCAGAGGCGCTTCTTGCGGTAGAGGAGCCGGTCGCCGAAGGGCTTCAGGTAGCCGAGCCGCCGCTCCAGCGCCCGCCCCAGCCCCACGATCAGGTTCGTCTTGCCGGCGCTCTTGCGCAGCGACGCGATGATCAGGCTATGCATCGGTTCCATCCTCCTCCAGGGCGGCGAGCAGGACCCGGACGTCGACCGCCTTGGATCCCTCCCCCTCCTCGTACGCCACCAGCGGGTTCACTTCGATGTCCGAGATGCCCGGACAGCTCCGGATCAGCGTGGCGATGCGGATGACCGCGTCGACGACGCTGTCGATGTCCTTGCGCTCCTCTCCGCGCACGCCCATCAGGAGCGGGAAGGCGCGGATCTCCTTCATCATCGTCAACACCTCGGCGCGGCTGGTCGGCACCGCCCGGAAGGTGACGTCCTTGAGCACCTCGACGTAGATCCCTCCCAGGCCGAACATGACGATCGGGCCGAAGCCGGGATCGCGTCGCGCGCCGACGATCAGCTCGAGGCCCTTGCGCACCATCTCCGAGACCTCGACCCCGGAGATGTTGGCCGCCGGCACCGCCGCCCGGCAGTTGCGGTAGATCGCCTGGTAGGCGTCGATGACCTCGTCCCGGTTCTCCAGATCGAGGGCCACCCCTCCCGCATCGCTCTTGTGGAGGATATCGCGGGAGACGACCTTCAGCACCACAGGATAGCCGATCTCCTCGGCCGCCCGCACCGCCTCCTCGAGCGTGCGCGCCACCCGGCTGCGGGGCAGGGGAATGCCGACGGCCTCCATCAGCCGGCGGCCCTCGTGGGCCAGCAGGAAGGTGCGCCCCTCGGCGCGCGCTCCGGCCAGGATCTCGCCGACGACCGCCAGGTCGATCGGCGCCTCGTCGCTCCGGCGCAGCGGGTGCGCGAAGTTCTCGAAGTGCCGGTAGAGCCCCCCCAGGCAGTGGACCGCGTCGTAGACGTCGGAGAAGATCGGCACCCGGTCGCGGGACAGGCGCCCGAGCGTCGACTCGACGTCTCCGCCGCCGAAGGCGGAGAAGACGATCGGCTTTCCGGCGTCCTGGTAGCGGGCGTAGTTCTGGGCGACCATCGGGGCCAGCGTGGCCACGTCGAACATCGCCGTCTCGCAGTAGAGGGCGACGACGGAGTGGATCGAGTCGTTGGCCAGGGCGGCGTCGAGGGCCCGGTCGTAGTGATCGGCGGTCGCGCCGCCGGTGAGGTCGATCGGGTTGCGCGTCGAGCCGAAGCTGGGGGTCACCGGGCCGAAGGTCGCGCGCAGGTCCTGGGCGTCGTCGAGCAGGCTGACCCCATACTTCTCGCACGCGTCGGTGGCCAGGACCCCGATGCCGCCGCCGTTGGTGATGATCACTGTGCCTCGGCCCCGCGGCGTGCGCGTGCGGGCCAGGAACTTGCAGAGGTCGAAGCCCTCGCGGACGCTCTCGGCGCGCAGCACGCCGCACTGGCGCATGATCGCCTCGAAGATCTCGTCCGAGCCGGCCAGCGAGCCAGTGTGCGAGGCGGCGGCCGCCGCGCCCCGCTTGGAGCGCCCCGACTTGATCGCCACGACCGGCTTGACCCTCGCCGCGCGCTGCAGCACCTCGACCAGCGGCCCGCCGTCGCGCACGCCCTCGATGTACATGAGGATGCTCAGCGTGCTCTCGTCCTCGACCAGGTACTCGAGCAGGTCGGACTCCTGGATGTCGGCCTTGTTGCCCACCGAGACCATGGCCGAGATGCCGATGTTCTCGGCGGCGGTCTTGCCGATCATCGCCAGGCCCAGCGCGCCGCTCTGGGTGATGATGGCGACGTTGCCCGGGACGATGCCGCCCGGGCCGAAGGTCATGTCCAGGGCCGCCGCCGCCGAGTACATGCCGAAGATGTTGGGCCCGAGGATGCGCATGCCCTGCTCGCGGGCGTGGGCGACTATCGCCTTCTCCTCCTCGGCGTTGCCGATCTCGGAGAATCCGGAAGTGATCACCAGGTTGAACTTCACCCCCCGGGAGGCGCAGGCGCGCACGCTGTCGAAGACGTGCTTGGCCGGCACGCAGGTGCAGACGACGTCCAGTTCGCCCTCGATCTCGGCCAGCGACGCACGCACCGGCAGGCCGAGGATCTCGCCCCCCTTGGGGTTGACCGGGTGGATGGCGCCGCTGTAGCCCGCGGTGACGATGTTCTGCAGGATCTTGAAGCCGATCTTCTCGCGATCGTGCGAGGCGCCGATCACCGCGATCGCCCGCGGCCGGAAGAGCCTGTGGATGTCGGGTCGTGGGTGGGTCATGATCTTCCCCTGAATCTCATCCGCAGCTCGCAGACGCCCTCGGCCGTGCGCCGCTCGATGTCGAAGCCCATCCTCTCGAAGAGGCGCAGCATGGGCACGTTCTCGACCAGGACCTCGGCGGTGAAGCCGAGCAGGCCCTGGGCCTGGGCGAGGTGGGTGAGGTGGCCGAGGAGCTCGGTGCCCACTCCCTGGCCCTGGTAGTCGTCGCGCACGACGAGGGCCACCTCGGCCACGTGGGCCTGCTCCTCGATGCCGTACTGGCCGACGGCGATGGTCTGGCTGGGTCCCTCCTCGGGGACCAGCTCGACCAGGATGACCATCTCCCGCGTGTAGTCGATGACGGTGAACTCCTGCAGCCGCTCGTGGGGCATGTCCCGGCGCTGCGAGATGAACCGGCGGTAGACGCTCTTGTCGGAGAGGGAGTAGAAGAAGTCCTTGAGCAGCGACTCGTCGGTGATGCGCACCGGGCGCAGCAGCAGCGACAGCCCGCGGCGGGTCGTGCGCCGCGCCTCGAACGCCTCCGGGTACTCCCCCTTCTTGCCGGGGATGAAGGCCTGGTCCTTGTAGATCAAGCCGAGCTGCTTGGCCTCCTGGATCAGCTGCGGCTGGAACTTGGGATGGGCGATGGCGATCAGCGCCATGGCCCGCTCGCGAATGTTCTTGCCGTGCAGGTAGGCGATGCCGAACTCGGTGACCACGTAGTGGATGTCGCCGCGGCCCAGCGTCACCCCGGCGCCCGTGTCGAGGAAGGGCACGATCCGCGAGACCTCCTCGTTGCGGGCGGTCGACTGCAGGGTCAGGATCGTCTTGCCGCCCGGGGCGAGCACCGCGCCGCGCATGAAGTCGGCCTGGCCGCCGATGCCGCTGTAGAAGCGGGGGCCGATCGACTCGGCCGTCGCCTGGCCGGTCAGGTCGATCTGCAGCGCGGCGTTGATCGCGGTCATGTTCTCGATGCGGGCGATGGTCAGGGGGTCGTTCGTGTAGCTGATCGGCCGGAACTCGATCGCCGGGTTGTCGTCGAGGAAGGCGTAGGTCTCGGGGCGGCCCATGCAGAAGGAGGCGACCGCCTTGCCGCGGTCGATCGACTTGCGGCTGTTGTCGATCACGCCCGCCTGCATCAGACGGACGATGCCGTTGCTGAGCAGCTCGGTGTGGACGCCGAGGTGCTTGCGGTCCTTCAGCCCGGCGACGATCGCGCTGGGCGTGCTGCCGTAGCCCACCTGGATCGTGTCGCCGTCCTGGACGATGCGGGCGACGTAGCGGCCGATCGCCTGGGCGATCTCGTCCGGGGCGGTGGCGGCGTAGATGAGCAGCGGCTCGTCGTGGGGCAGGAGGAAGTCGATCTCGCTCGCGTGGACGAAGGTGTCGCCGTGCACGCGGGGCATGTGCCGGTTGACCTGGGCGATGACGATGCGGGCGTTCTGCGCCGCCGCCTTGGTGATGTCCACGCTGACGCCCAGGCTGAGCCAGCCGTGCTCGTCGGGAGGGGAGACCTGGATCAGGGCGACGTCGATCTCGACCCGCCGCTCCTCGAAGAGCCTGGGCACCTGGGAGAGGAAGATCGGCGAGTAGTCGGCGAGGCCCTGGTTGACCGCGTCGCGCGTGTTGTCGCCGACGAAGAAGGAGTTGTAGCGGAAGTTGCGCTTGAACTTGATGTCGGTGTAGGGGGCGAGTCCGAGCGTCCAGACGTGCAGGATCTCGGCGTCGAAGACCGCCTTGGGGTTCGAGGCGACATAGTCGATCAGCGAGCGGACCAGGTGCTGCGGCTCGCCGCAGGCGGTGCCGATGAAGATCCGGTCGCCGCGGTGGACGTGAGCGAAGATCGCCTCCGGCGGGGCGAACTTCTCCGCATGCTTCCGGCGCAGCTCCTCGAGAGCCGGATGTGGCGAGATCGACGGGTCCATGCCGAGACTCCCCGGGTGGCGACCGAATCGAAGCGGTCCATTGTGCACCATTTCCGGGGCCGGGTGGTATGAGCTCTCGCCATTTCCTGCATAGGCTTCGCGGGCCGCGTCCCCTCCGGGCGCCGCCGGTCCGGGCATCGAGGGTCGGCTCAGGCCCCCGATTCCCGGCCGGGCAGGGGGGCCTCGGCCGATGCGCCGCCCG